>JAZDHD010000177.1:0-30142 GCA_043806215.1 Pseudomonadota bacterium
AGAAAGAAGAAAAAGCCCATCTGCACGGCTTGGAGTTGGTTCTTCGCCACGGTGGAAAACGTGATTCCCATCGCAAGATTCGCCGCAATGAAAACCAATGCCGCGATGAGCAGCAGGCCGAGGCTGCCGGCCATGGGTACGTTGAAGACATAACGTGACGCAATGAGAATCAATGCCACCTGGATGTACCCCACCAGGATGTAAGGAAGGATCTTGCCTATCAACACTTCCAGGGGGCGGGTGGGCATGGAAAGCAGATTCTCCATGGTCCCCCGCTCAACCTCCCGAGTGATCGCCAGCCCGGTGATCAACACCATGGTCATGGTAAGGACAACCCCCATGAGACCGGGAACGATGTTGTACTCAGTGATGGATTCGGGATTGTAGCGCGCATGGACACGCAAATCGATCGCGTTGGAGGGGCCGGTGAGAAAAGCGAGAGGACCCTTCAGGTCGTTTTGCAGTGCGGTGTTTAACAACGGATAGAGGGATCCCAAGGCCTGGCCGGTCGTGCCGGGATCCGTCGCATCGGCTTCGATGAGAATTGCCGGCCTGTCCCCGCGAAGAAGATCCCTGGTGAAGTTTTCCGGGATACTGATGACAAATTGGACTTCCCCCCGTGCAAGAGCGTCGCGTCCTTCCGCCTCGGTTTTCACCTGCCGGACCAAATCGAAGTAGCCGCTGTTCTCAATGGCATAGAGTAACGTACGGACCTGCGGGCCGTTGTCTGCAAGAAGCACCGCCGAAGGTAGGTGCTTCGGATCGGAATTGATGGCATAGCCGAAAAGAATGAGTTGCATCAACGGAATGCCGATCATCATTGCGAAGGTCAACCGGTCCCGACGCATCTGAACGAATTCCTTGACCACCATGGCCCAAAAACGCGCAGGAGAAAACTCGAGCCGAAACCTCATGACGAACCACTACCTCTCGATCTGTCCATCAGGTGGATAAACACGTCCTCGAGCCCGGACTCAACCTCGCGCCATTGGTACGGCTCCCCGCGGAACGGGGAGATTGCCTCCTCCAGCGCAGCTTCGTCGTCCCCGCTCACGTGCAGTACGTTGCCGAATGGCACGGCCTGCCCTACCCCGGGAAGCAGGCTCATGCGCCGGCCCAGCTTGACCAGATCCGGCCCGCTCACCGACCACGTGGTCAAGCCGGCCTGATCGATGACTTCAGTAACCGTTCCGACGGTAAGAAGATTGCCGTAAGCGAGGAATGCCAGTCGCCGGCAGCGCTCCGCCTCATCCATGTAATGGGTGGCAATCAGGAACGTCAGGCCCTCATCGGCCAGAATATGAATCTGCTCCCAGAAGTCTCGTCGCGCTTTCGGGTCTACACCCGCCGTCGGCTCGTCCAGCAGAAGCAGCTTGGGGTTGTGAATCATGCACGCCGCCAGGGCAAGACGCTGCTTCCAACCCCCGGAAAGCTGACCGGCCAGTTGGGTCCGCCGTTCGGCAAGCCCGAGTCTCTCTATGCTCTCCGTGACGACTTCGCGCCGGTTCTTCATGCCGTACATGCGTGCAACGAAATCGAGATTCTCGGAAATGCTCAAGTCTTCGTAAAAACTGAATCGTTGAGTCATGTAACCCACCTGCCGCTTGATGTGCTCGCTCTGTTTGATCACGTCATAGCCGAGGCAGGTGCCGCTGCCCGCGTCGGCCCGAAGAAGGCCGCAGAGCATGCGGATGAACGTAGTCTTGCCGCTGCCGTTGGGACCGAGAAAACCGCAGATTTCTCCGGCACGGACCTGGAGGTCAATACCGTTTACCGCCGTTAGCCGGCCGAAGCGTTTGGTCAATCCGTACACGTCGATTGCGAGATTGTCATTCATGGATCACCTTGCGAATTCCACGTCCACCGGTTGCCCCGGGTGCAGCTTTGCAGCCGTCTTGGAATCGAAAACGGCTTCAATCATGAAGACCAGTTTGCCGCGGCTTTCCCGGCTGTAAATGACCGGGGGAGTGTATTCCACTTGTGGAGAAATGAAGCTCACGCTTCCGGCCAAGGGTTCGGGCAGGCCGTCCACCGTGACCCGGACCCGATCTCCGGGGTGGATTTTGCCGATCCGAGTCTCCGGGACAAACGCCCGCACCTTGATGTTCTGCGGCGGCAACAGTACGGCCACCGGCCTGCCCGCCGAAACCCATTCCCCTTCACGATACGGCGTATCGAAAACCAGGCCGGCCTGAGGAGCCGGCTGCCGCTTCTGCGCCAGGTCCCATTCCGCCCTCTTCACCGCGGCTTCCTGCGCGCGCACGTTTGCTTCCGCAGCTTCAATTTGATCGATTCGAGAACCGAGTCGCGCTGTCGCCAGATCGGCTTCGAGCTGCGCCGTTCGTTGACGATCCTGATCCCGAGTGGAACGCGCACGGTCATAATCCTGCACCGCCCGCGCACCGGAATGGACCAGGTTCTCTTGTCGGTCGAATTCTTTCTCTGAAAAGATAAGGCCTGCCCGCGCTTGTTTGAGCTGCGCCTCGATGGATTGAATCTCGGTGGGGCGTCTGCCCTTTTTCGCATCCTCCAAATTCGCACCGGCCTGCGAGAGCCGTCGCTCGGCCTCGTCGAGAACCGCTGTTTCCCGTGCACTCTCCAGAACAAAGAGTAGATCGCCGCGCTTCACCTGATCGCCACGCTTCACACACAGCGTTACCAGCGCTCCCGACAACGGAGACGCAACGTAAACGAATTCTCCTTCTACGTAGCCCTGCACACGATCCGGATCCCCGCCGGCGCATCCGGTCAGGCAATACAGTATGGCCAGGGTGCCGCACATCCACCGGAGACCCCGTAGACGGTCCGCGTTGGGCTTCGTCATAGGTGCGACCTCCCCTGCTCCGTGATCACCCCTTCGAGGATCACCGTAATGACGGCGGAAAAGCCGGCCTTCAAGGTCAATCCCAGATCATCCAACCTCTGCGGATTGAGGATCGCTTCCACAGCTACCAACAAGATCTCGATGATCAGTTTCGCCGGAATGTCCGTCCTGATGATCCCTGCCCTGCATCCTTCGTTGAGAAGCGTTCCGTAATATGTATGAATAATTTCCCTGCGCCGCCTTTCCGCCACTTTGAACAATTCCGGTGCGTCCCGCCGGACGTCGCGTACGAACGGCGGCTGTATCTCCCCCGTATGTCTCTGCATGCATTCAAGCAATTGACGCAAAGCAACGGGGAAATCCGAACAGGACGAGTGGGTGATTCTCTCCAGGTCCGCCTCGATCTCACTGAATTTGTGGTTCAATACCGCCTGCATAAGCGCAGTCTTGCTTGAGAAGTGCATGTAGAGAGTTCTCTTGCTCATGCCGAGTTCTCTCGCGAGGTCGTCCATAGTGACTTGGCGGAAGCCGTATGCAAAGAAATGGTGCCGGGCGCCGGCGATGATGCGTTGCCGAGTGAGGGTTTCGGCGGCAGGCTCTTTGGCCTTCTGTTGGTCGTGCCGAATGGCTGATTTCGGACTCATGTTTCTCACGGGCTTACCTGAAAGTCCTCATCCCTTCTCGTTCTCGTAGGGGTAGGCCCCCGTGCCTACCCGGGCGGCCACAGGGGGTTACGGGAAGCGTCGATACCTCGAAAACTATTCCAGTATACTCAGTTTCCTGTCCACGCGCAACACATATTCCTCGATCGGAATGAGAATATTCATGGAGAGGATCCGCACCGGATAGATCTATGAAACAGTTGAACAAAGAGGAAACCCGTCCCAAAAGGTCGGGTAGGCGTCGGCAAGGGTACGTAACCGGGGCTTCCGTTCCCCGGAGCGAGTGGATACTGCGTGAGTGGATTTAAGGAATGAAGACGCCAACAGGCAGCAATCCGAGATAAGTCAGGCCGTCCCGCAGCAGGAAAGCGGCGAGCACCAACAGTGCCGCTCCCAACAGGCACATTACGATCCGATAAACCGCCCCGGTCAGCAGCCGCCTCGAACGGGCGGCCACATATGCCAACGACATCTTGCCGCCTATAAGGCACAGGTAAAAACCCGCGAGGAACCCGGCCGCAGGCAAAGGCCCCACACTCCATGCCTCCACCACATTGGGAGCGCCGATGGTAATCCAGAACAGGTACGGCTGAGGGTTGAGAAAATTCACGAGGGTTCCTTTACCGATTGATCTCGGTTGTGCCGAACCCACATCCACGGCGACCTTTTCCGCCCGAAAACTCGAGTAGGCCAGGTAGCCGAGAACCAGAGCGCCGACGATTGAAATCAGCCCCAGTATTGTCTGCGAGTCTCTGAGGAGGCTCAGGACGTAAACCGACATCAAGATTATGGGCAGGTCGGTAATAAGAGGGGTCATCGCCACTTTGAGACCTTCTCTTGCGCCGTGCCGCAAAGCCTGGGAGATGACGAGAGTCGTAAGCGGCCCCGGAGCGAACCCCGCGGACAACCCCAGCGCAATCCCTGCACTCAAGAAAATGCTCATGTCGGCCTTCTCATTATCTTCGCTCACAATCGGTTCGTATTCGGGACACTGCGGACGGCATTCCGACAGGTTGACGGGAGTTACCCCGTCAGACGGCCGTTTTCGATCTCATCCAACCGGAGGTGTAACTCCTCCCAACGGGATTCGAGTTTCTTGATCTCTTTGTTCAAGGCGGGATCCTCCTCCAGCAGCGGCAAGAGTATCTCCCTGTTGTCGTAAATCGCCGGATCGGCCATGAGGGTCTCGATTTCCCGTTTGCGGGATTCCTTCACCGCCAAATCCTTTTCGATCTTTCGAATCTCCTCCTTAATCGGCTCCTGCTTCTTTGACAACGCCGTCCGGTCCTGCGCTTCTCTTTTCTTTTTCTGTTTCCGGGACTCTTTGGGAGATCCCTCCCCGGTCTCTTCAGTTGCCGGTTCGGGCAGAGAAGGAACCGGTTCCTCTTCTTCCTGTTCCATCAGCGTCTTCTTGTACCGGAAGTCATCGTAGTTGCCGGGGTAGTACTCCGCGGTTCCGTGGTCGATCTCCAGGATGCCGGTGCACACGGAATTCATGAGGCGACGGTCATGGGTGATGAGCACGAGGGTGCCCTCGAATCTCTTCAACCCGTCTTCCAAGATCTCGCATGAGGCGATGTCGAGGTGATTCGTCGGTTCGTCCATCAGCAACAGATTCGGCGGCGACAGGAGTATCTTTGTCAATGCCAACCGGCTCTTTTCTCCACCGGACAGCACCCGCACTTTCTTATAGACATCGTCTCCGGAAAAGAGAAACGCGCCCAACAGGTTACGAATCTCCTGTTCCGGTGTCCCCGAGGCGACCGAGCCCGCCTCCTCCAAAACCGTGAACGAAGTGCTCAGGGCTTCGGATTGATGCTGGGCGAAATACCCGGGAGTTACATTGTGTCCATATTTCACGGTTCCGCCATCATAGGGGATCACCCCGGCCATGATCTTCAGGAGGGTTGATTTGCCCGCTCCGTTCGGACCCACCAGTCCAATGCGGTCGCCACGTTCAACTGCGAAGTCGAATCCGTCGTACACCGTGATCGAACCGTACCGCTTCTCGAGACCGTTTATCTCCAATGCTCTCCGTCCGGAGGGTGGAGGGCTTGGAAAGGAGAATTTCAATGTCTTTATCTTCTTCGGCGGCTCCACCTTCTCGATCTTGTCAAGCATCTTGATGCGGCTCTGGGCACGGCTGGCGGTTCTGGCCTTCACCCGGTTCTGGTCTATAAATTTTTGGATCCGCTTGATCTTTTCTTGCTGATTCTTGTACGAAGCCAGGATGACTTCTTCCTGCATAGACTTGGTGGTCTCAAACGTGTCGTAGTTTCCGTTGTAAACAGTGGCTTTCCCCCTCTCTACATCTACGATGCGGTTCACGAGCCTGTTCAGGAATGCCCTGTCATGGGAGACCAGGATCAGGGCTCCCTTGAAATCATTCAAGTAGTCTTCGACCCAGAGGAGGCTCTCCAGGTCAAGGTGGTTGGTCGGTTCGTCGAGAAGGAGCACCTCGGGTTCCGCTATAAGGATCTTCGCCAGAGCAACTCTCATTCTCCAACCACCGGAAAACTCGCTCCAAGATCGATTCTCGTCTCCGGGCTTGAACCCCAGCCCGCGGAGTACCTTGAGTGCCCGCGCTTCCAGCGTGTACCCGTCGTACCGCTCGAACTCGTGCTGCAAATGGCCCAGTTCGTCGATCAACGCGTCCGCGTGGTCGCTGTCCTCGGACAGATCAGCCATTTCCCGTTCCAGTTGGCCGAGCCGCTCCCGCGTCGTACGGACCTCCTCGGAAAAGTTGGTGACTTCGTCCAAAATGGGGCCGTCGGTTCCCACCACAAGGTCTTGGTGGAGCACCCCCATCATGATTTTCTTTTCGATGGAGACCTCTCCGTCGTCGGGAGTGACCGTACCTTCCATCATTCCCAGAATCGTGGACTTTCCCGCGCCGTTGGGTCCCACGATTCCTACGCGGTCCCCGCGATGAACACTTATGTTCACATCTTGAAAGAGCGGCTTTCCGTGAAAGAACTTGGCTACGTTGTTGAGGAAGATCACCTTACTGCTCCATGTATCGGATACTGGACATCGCGACCGTCTCACCCTATAAATGGAGCTGCGGACGACGTCTGATTATGCTCACGATCCCTTTGGGAGGGCACGCACCGGGAGGTCGACCTTACGCGGTGAAAAATCCCGTACTCAGGAATATATCACGTCTTGTGGGCCGAGCCATTGGGGACTTCGGACTCATTGAAGAAGGGGACCGTATCCTTGTGGCATTGTCCGGCGGAAAAGATTCATGGTCCCTATTGTATGCCCTGAAGGCTCTTCAACGCAAGGCCCCCGTCACGTTCGAACTCGGTGCGGCTACCGTGCATCCCGGCCCGGCAGGATTCGATTGCCGGCCGTTGGAAGACCGGCTCACGCATGACGGGATTCCCCATACACGGATCAACGGGAACCTGGTTGAGATCATTAACGAAAATCTCACCGAAGGAACCAATCCCTGTTCTTTCTGCTCGAGACTCCGCCGCGGTATGTTGTACTCGTACGCGCTCTCCCAGGGGTGGAACAAGATTGCGTTGGGGCACCACCTCGACGACTTTGTCGAGACGCTGCTCCTCAACCTTTTCTTCAACGCGTCGATAAAGGGGATGAGCCCGAATCTCACGGCGGATGACGGAAAGAACCGCGTTATCCGGCCGCTGGTTTACGTGACCGAGGAAATGACTAGAATGTGCGCGGAAAGCCTGGGAGTTCCGATTCTCGGCTGTTTCTGTTCATATCAGGGGATGAGCGGTACGCGGCGTCAATGGACAAAAGAGTTGTTGGCACACATCGAGAAGGAGATTCCGGGCGCAAAGTCGAGTATACTGCATTCCATGAAACGGGTTCATCAGAGGCATCTGTTGCCCGACCGGAGGCGGATCTGAGCAATGTTTACCGGCATTGTCGAAGCGCGTGGCGAATTGGTGAGCACGGAACCGCAACGGGGATTCGTGAGACTGACGATACAATCCGACTTGGATTTGTCGGACGTTGCCGTCGGCGACTCGATAGCGGTCGACGGTGCCTGTCTCACCGCAACCGAGGTTCGTCAAGCCGCTCGCGAGTTTTGTGCCGACGTGTCTCCCGAGAGTCTCGGGGTAACCACGCTGGGTGAATTGAAGCCCGGCGCCCGAGTCAATCTGGAGAAGGCCATGAGGTTGGATTCACGATTGGGCGGTCACTTGGTATCGGGTCACGTGGACTGCGTAGGACGCGTCATCGAGAAGCGGGGTTTAGGAGCGGGATTTCTCCTTGGGTTCCAGGTCGACTCGACCCGTTACCTCATCGAAAAGGGGAGTGTCGCGATTGACGGTGTCAGTCTCACCGTGAACCGGGTTCAAGGAAACCGCTTCTGGGTGATGATCATACCTCACACCGCGGCTCTCACCGGGTTGACCGGAAAAAACATCAGTGATAGGGTGAACATCGAATTCGACTTGATCGGAAAATATGTGGAAAAGCTGGTTTCACCCTCGAAGGGTGAATCCCGTTTGAACGAGGCTCTGTTGAAAGAACACGGGTTCATGTAAAGGAGGATGCCCTTATGGGTGTTTTGGTGGACATACCCGAAGCCATAGAGGAGATACGGGCGGGCCGCATGGTCATTCTTGTTGACGACGAAGATCGCGAAAACGAGGGTGACCTGACGATGGCCGCCGATAAAGTTACGCCGGAAGCCGTGAACTTTATGACCAAGTACGGCCGCGGCCTGTTGTGCCTCTCCATGACCGCGGAAAAGATAGACTCTCTTGACCTTCCCATGATGGTCTCAAACAATAAATCGCCCTTTGGAACGGCATTTACCGTTTCCATCGAGGCCGGACGCGGTGTTACCACGGGTATTTCCGCCCATGACCGTGCGGTTACCATCCTGACTGCCGTCGACCCGGAAGCGGCCCCGGAGGATCTCGTGTCTCCGGGACACATCTTTCCACTCAAGGCCAAGAACGGCGGAGTGCTGGTACGGGCCGGTCAAACCGAAGGAAGTGTGGATCTGGCACGGCTTGCGGGCTGTAGTCCCGCGGGCGTCATCTGCGAAGTGATGAACGACGACGGCACCATGGCACGTCTACCGGAATTGGCGGTGATTGCGGAGCAGCACGGCATCAAGATCTGCACGATTAGGGATCTCATTAGATATCGGATGCGCACCGAGAGATTGGTAAGACGAGCGGCGGAGACCGTCCTTCCCACGGATTACGGGGGAGATTTCAAACTCATCGTATACGAAAACGATGTAGACAATAAGAATCACATTGCGCTGGTGAAAGGCGATATCAATCCTGAAGAACCCATACTGGTGAGGGTGCACTCCGAGTGTCTCACCGGCGATGTTTTCGGCTCACGGCGATGCGACTGCGGCAGTCAGCTCGAGGCTTCCATGTGCATGGTCGAGCAGGCGGGAAAAGGCGTGATCCTCTATATGCAGCAGGAAGGCCGCGGCATAGGGCTTCTCAACAAGATAAAGGCGTACGCTCTTCAGGATCAGGGCTGCGACACCGTCGAAGCGAATTTGAGGCTCGGGTTCAAACCGGACCTGAGAGACTATGGAATAGGCGCCCAGATACTGGCGGACTTGAGGGTGAGAAAGATGCGCCTGATGACCAACAATCCCACGAAGATCGTGGGCTTGGAAGGCTACGGGCTTGAGGTGGTGGAGCAGGTGCCGATCGAAGTCGGAGCCTGTTCGGCCAACCTGGATTATCTCCAGACCAAGAAAGACCGTATGGGACATCTTCTCAGCCTGGGCGGCCGGCGCTGATTTGCCGTTTATCCGGTTGCAGCCGCGGCACCGGTTCACACATGATATGCGGAGGACCAATGATCCGGAAGATAGAGGGACGGCTCGACGCGACAGGACTGAAGGCAGGCCTTGTGGCAAGTCGTTTCAACTCCTTCATTGTCGACAGATTGATCGACGGAGCCGTTGATACGTTGGTACGACACGGAATGGCCGAGGATGACATAACCATCGTCAGGGTACCGGGAGCATTCGAGATTCCCCAGATGCTGGCGGTCATGGTCCGTTCCGGAAAATTCGATATGATCGTGTCGCTGGGAGCGGTCATTCGCGGTTCAACGCCGCATTTTGACTACATCGCTTCCGAGGTGGCCAAGGGCGTGGCGCATATCGCCCTGGACGCGTCGGTTCCCGTCTGCTTCGGAGTGCTCACCACGGACACCATAGAGCAGGCCGTCGAGCGGGCCGGGTCCAAAGCAGGCAATAAGGGTGCGGAAGCAGCGATGTCCGCCATAGAAATGGCCGACTTGTTCAGACAAGATTGGGTGCCATGAGGGGCTTGCCCGAGTATGGATGTGCCGTTAAGCGTTCATTGCGATAGGTAAGGAATGAACCACAAAGGCACAAAGAATGTCATCCCGGACGCCGTAGGGGCACCCCCAGGGAGACTGACTCAAGACTGTCGGAGCGAAGTGAATCCCGCGCAGAACGCGGGACGGAGTGGATTCGAATGGAAATCCCCCCTAGCCCCCTTTTTCAAAGGGGGAACAAGAGGAAATGTTCTTCAGGATAGGTGTCCTCCCGACCAAGGAAATAAGATTTAGCGCCTATGGGGCCTGCCCCTACACAATGTCCTCGTTCCCGGGCGTTGCCCGGAACCTGAATACTGCACGGCATCTTGTGCCGAGCATACATAATCCGTATTTGGTCGTCGAAACATCCAGTGCCGTCAAGACGAAAAACCCGTGAATTTGTGCTCCAGGTTCTGTTTGCCGCCGAGGCGGTGAAGCAGGATCCCCGCGTGATATTGCCGCAGCTTGAATCGCATTTCAAATCCGATGAGGAGCATACGGTCAAACTGGATAGAGTTCTGACGGACTATGCACGGGATCTCGTGAGTGCGGTGGCGAAAGACCAACAGGTTATCGACGAACTCATCTCCAAGGTGTCCCACAACTGGAAGCTCTCCAGGCTCAATAGTGTGGACAGAAACGTTCTCCGGATGGCCATTGCCGAGCTCGTGAACTTTCCCGAGGTTCCCGGTCCGGTGATCCTTAACGAAGCAATCGAGATTGGAAGAAAGTACGGGGCCGACAAATCGTCTTCGTTTATCAACGGCATCCTGGATAGACTGCATGTTCTGGATCCACGCCCTTCAAGTGCCGCACACCTGCACGACATTATAACAAGACTTGACGAATCCAACTCAACAAGTTAAAATTATAAATTATTTGAGGTAAGCATCCTACGGAGGCCTACCCGCGTGATGACTCGGCCGGCACACAAAACGTATTGGAGGCTGCTCGGCAAGCCGGCTGGAGGCTTGAGAAAAGCACGTCCCGCCGCAACGGCCGTTCTGTTATGCATCATGCTTCTCTTCACCGGCCGGAGCGCTGCTCAAGTGCGGAATCCTGCCGGTTCCGGTTCCCCGGCGCACCCGACCGTGCAACCCGGTCAAGACACTGCGACAATCGGCAGCTCCGGTTTTAAGGTCCCCATTCCCGAAATCAAGATGAGAAGCATCGTAGGGGAGCCCCCCCGTAGGACAGATCCGCCCGCCAAGCCCAAGGAAGAAGTGCGGACCGGTGTGGAAGCCCCGGCTGGTGAAGGTGCGGCGGAAACAGATCCGCTCCCCACAGTCCCGCGCTTGCCGTTCGACCCGGCTGAACGCAAACCGGTCAGAGGCCCGACGAAGGGTCCGCGGCAAGCCCCCCGGGAAGTTCCAAAGGAACCGGCCCCTCCCGCAGAGCAACCGGCTCTGCCTTCACTCCCGCCGGCAGAGGAAGTGACCGGCACCACACAACCTTCACCCCCCCAAGGCCGGTCCCGTGGTTCCGCGGAACCGGAAGCCCGCCCGCCTGATGCACCGCAGGCCCCGGAGCCTTTGCCGGATCCTCGGCAGGCCCCGGAGCCCCAGCCGGATGCTCGTCCCTCTCAGGAACCCGCACCGGAGACCCGGCGTTCCCCCGAGCCTCCACCGAATACCCCGGTTGCGCCTCCAACCGGGGCGGAGCCCGAAGAGACGGGACCCGTGCCGAAGGAAACCGAACCGGCCCCACCTGAAAAAGAAGAAGGAGCACGCAAGGAATCTCGGCCTGAACCGGTTGAGGCGCCTCGGGCACCGGAGGATGCCGTAAAACCTCCGCCGCCGCCCAAGAAGGAGATTTTGAAACAAGAGACGGCACCGCCCATGCCCGTGGTCATGAAGGCTCTCCGCTCTAAAGAAGTGCGGAAATCCTTGACTCTGGAGAGAGCCGAAAGCGACGAAATGGCGGACCCCCGGGGATGGATTAAGCTTGACGAACGCAGGGATCCGGATGTGGTTCCACTTCCCGAGCCCGAACCCGAGCCCCACCCGGCCGTACCGCCGGAAGTGCTTCCCGAGCCGGAACCTCGGGCTTTGCCTGAAGCTCAACCGGTACCTGAACCTGCCCCAACCCGGCCGGAAGCATCCCCGGAACCTGAACCGCAACCCATGGTAACGCCCGAGCCCGAACCTGTAGTGAAGCCCGGACCGGAACCTCAACCTGAGCCTCAGCCTGCACCGGAACCCGAACCGCAACCCGTGGTCGAGCCTGAACCTAAACCGGCCGCACCGCCGGCTCCCCCGCCTTCGGCTCCCTCCGCGCCCGAACCCGTGCCGGTTCCGGAACCCAGCCACGAAGATTCGGGGGCAAAGGAATCGCCGCCTCCCGAGCCCGGCGTAGAGCATCCAAAGCAGAAAGAGGCTCTCCCGCCCGTTCCGGAACCTCCTCCGGACCGCGTACTCTTTCCGTCTCCCTTGCAGGACGACGTGCTCGAGAACTGGGACGTGAGGGAGTATTTGAGAAGGACGGCCCCGATTCTGGAAGAACTCTCCTTACTCATGGCCAGGGCCCCTTCTCTCACCATAGCGGATTACGATCCGTCCGATCCCAATGCCCCGTCGGTTCCCCAGGATGTGCACCCGAAGATGGATTCCATGAAGAGAACCCTACAGATACTCGATTCCAAAGCCTTTGAGATTATCCCACCCAAGAAGTATCTTCCCTTTCACGGGCTTATCCGTGAATCCATAGCCGAGACCTACAAGGCCTGCGACGCCATCACTGAATACCTCGACAGCAGCAAGCCGGAAGATCTCCAGGGTGTCCGGGATCACCTCATCAGGGCCCGGGAATTGATCAGGCGGACGCGGGACGTGCCGCAGCAAGGTTAATAATAAGCGAGGTTGCACATGTCGCTGATGAAAGATAATTTGAGATACGGACAAATCATATCTTGGAGGATGAAGGATGAACACGGTGGAGGCGAACGACTTCTATACGGTGATGGCGGATCAAATCAAGAACCGGCTGTATTTACTGATGAAGGGGGACGTATTCGAGCGGCAAAGATTTGAGAATCTTCCCGCACAGATGAGGGAGGCCTGCCGCATGCTGAAGCCCGGTTTCACTTGTCTCGCCGACTTCGCACAGGTGAGCCTGTTTGCTCTTCCCGACGTGGCTACGGCCGTCCAGAAGACCCTTCTTGAGGAGGGCGTCAAGAGAGTGGCCTCGGTCTGGGGCGAGCAAATGCTCGCGAAACTGTCCATGAGTAAGTCCGCGCAGACGGCCGGAGATCCGTACGTTGACCGCCGAAAGGTCTTCACCGACAAGAATCAGGGCGAAGCGTGGCTCGATGAACCCTGACCGGCCTCGCCTGCATGCCGCGGAGCAAGTATGGCGACGCATCAATGTATTGAAGAAGAATGGCAAGAATACGGCAACTTGAGCCGAGAGCATCAGGATTTATGCCCTGAAAGGGCATACCTTGAATAGGCGCTGACATAAGCGTGTACGTCGTCTGGTTCATGGTTTTTCTTAGCGTCCCGAAGGGACACCTGATGTTAGCCGGGCCTTTCAAGGCCCGGAAACGTTGCACCCCCGAGTATTCACGAGCGCCGTCCCTCCGGGACGGAAATCCCGCATGAATACTCGCCTTGTTTCCGGGGGATGAATCCCCCGGCTAAGTTCGAATGTGCCTTCAGCACATTAGAATTGCCGTGTATATCAACCCCTGAACTGGGTGCACATCTCTCTAATTTTGTGCCGGCCGGAGAGCCTGTCGGCAAGAACGATCCTTAAATTAACGCCTATGCCCCAAGCCCCCCCATTGTGCATCAGAACCCGGTCTCATGTTGGACGACTTTCAGGCAAAGACTACTCAATTCCGGGAGACGGCGACCCGAGAACTCCGTCATCCCCAATGCTTTCCAATGTAACGCGAAAGGCCCGGTCGTTGGGGATCGGACCGGACATGCACACTCTCACGGGTATGTAGTTGTCCGTGCGGGCAATGACCGTTCCTTCGGTTGTTTCGGATTCGGATTCCAAGACCGCACTCAGGGTTCTTCCGATGAAGCGTGAATAGAAATTCCGCCGCAACTCTCGAGACAGCTTTCTCAATTCCGCGACCCGTTCCCTGGCCTTCGCGGACGGCACAAGCGGCCTGAAGTCCGCGGCCGGGGTTCCCGGCCGGGGTGAGAATGGAAAGACATGAAGATAAGCCGCGCCTGAGGAACGGACAAGGTCCACGGTCCTGCGGAAAGAGCGGTCGTCTTCGCCCGGGAAACCCACCATCACGTCGAAACCGATGCAGACATCGGGCACCTTGTCGATGACGGCATTGGCGAGGTTCCTCACAGCCGATGCGGTGTAGGGACGTTTCATCCGTCCAAGGATTTCATCGTCTCCGCTCTGCAACGGTATGTGGAAGTGGCTGCACAGACGCTTGTTCCGTGCCGTCAGGTCTATGAGTCCCGGGGTTATTTCCTGTGGTTCAATGGAACTCATCCGGAAACGCACGCGAGGGCACGTTTCAAGAAGCTCCTCAACCAGGTCCTCCAACCGTAAAGGCGGTTCCAGATCTTGGCCGTAATATCCGAGATGGATCCCCGTGAGGACGATTTCGGCATATCCGGCACTGCTCAACGCTGCGGCATTTGCCAAAGCCTTTTCACGGTCCAGGCTGCGGGACCTTCCCCGGGCCGCGGGTACGATGCAATACGAACAGCGCTGATTGCAGCCGTCCTGAATCTTAAGAAACGCCCGAGCCCGTGCAGGATTTCCCGAAACGCCGAGATCGACGAACTGCCACCTCTTTGACGCGCGTTCGCCGGCTTCCGGGGCATCCGGCAATGCCTCGCGCTCCCTCGGGCCATTTTCGCGGACTTCGTCTGAAATTCGCGTGTGTCCGTGGTTCCCGGGTAAGTCCTGCCGGGCCCCTCGGACCACAGGAGGATTGAGGGAGACTTCTTTCTTCAAAGCCCGGGAACTCTGCTCGAAATACCGGTCCTTTTCTCCGCCGGTTGTTACAAAATCCTCGAAACGGTCCTTTTCATACGTACCGAGAATCACGGTTTCGTTGGCAAGGTCCTTCAGTGAGTCGGGATTCACTGCGGCAAGACAACCGGTCACCACGATTCTCGCGTCGGGGAACCTTTGAGCCAGCCGTCCCACCGCTCTCCTGGATTTTCCCTCCGCCTTGGCCGTAACACAACAGGTGTTAACCACGATCAGATCGGGATCCGGGATGTCGGAAGCAACCTGATAACCGCGGTCCTCCAGTACGCGGACCATTGCCGCGGCCTCCGCCTGGTTCACTTTGCAGCCGAGCACGTGAACCATCGCTTTCTTCACTGATTGTTCGGACTTCATACTCATCCGTTTTGACATGGTTACCCAGACATGCTATCAATCCGTGGATCTCAGGTCAATTCCATGCCGGACAAATGCGTGGGAACCGGCCGGGGTAATCGCCCAACGGAGGGACTGCCTTGAGAAACACTCATGTTGTCGGAATGATCGTAGTCACGATATCTCTGCTCATAGTGTCGGGTCAATTGGGACGGGCCGAGGACGAAACCAAGCCCTCTCAGGACGGCGGGACCGGCATCATGGAACAACCCGGCCGCCTGTTCGACATGAAGGTTCCCGAGGGCTTCGATGCGGTTCCCAACGAGGAACCGGGCATATTCAAATGGAAGAAGGGCTCCGCAGAAATCTATCTTGTCGTGGGGGACCTGTTCGTCGAGTCCGGCGATTTACTGTTCAAGGCGCTCCGCAAAGCGGCCGAAGACGGGGAGAAAATCGAAAAGGTCGAGACCGTCAAGATCGACGGAGGGCAGGCCATGCTTTTCAAGGAGAAGCCCGGGAAGGATCCGGAACGGCCGTTGACGTGGCGCCTGATCGTCCTGATGGACAAGAAGATGATCAATGTCGATTTTACGGCGCCCTTGAAGGATTTCGAGTCTTTCCGGGGTGACTTCCAGAAGGCCGTGGAATCCTTCAAACTCAAATCCGATTCCTGACAAGGACCGATTGCCATGCCGAATGGTTCTACCGCCGCACTGCTCCGGGCTATTCCGTCCGTCGATCGGCTGCTGTCGGACGGCCGATTCGAGGACATCAAGAGGACCTTTTCCGAGGAAATCGTCAAACGCATGGTCAGGCTGGCTCTGGATGAACTGAGGGAAGAGATCCGGGAGGGGAAGGCCGGTGAACCCGATTGCTCCGTCGAAGCCCTGTGTTCACGCACATGGAGAATAACGAATTCACGCGTCGTCCCCGGATTCCGTACGCTAATCAACGCGACGGGGGTGGTGGTTCACACGAATCTTGGCCGTTCTCCCTTGTCCCAGACCGTTGCAGACAGGATCACTCAGATAGCGCAGTCCTACTCGAATCTTGAATATGACCTGGAAAAGGGCCGACGAGGCGAAAGAAACGCCCATCTGCGGATGCTCATGCAGGAACTGACAGGTGCGGAGGCCACCCTGGCGGTCAACAACAACGCGGCCGCGGTCCTTCTCGCTCTATCCACCTTGGCCGAGGGCAGCGAGGTCGTCGTCTCGAGGGGGGAACTCATCGAAATCGGCGGGTCATTCCGCATTCCCGACGTGATGGCACGGTCCGGTGCCGTCTTGAAGGAAGTGGGCACCACGAACCGCACCCATCCCCGGGATTACATCGATGCCATCGGAGAGAATACTGCGCTCATCCTCAAGGTCCACACGAGCAACTACAGAATTGTCGGATTCACCAAAGAAGTGCAATTGGACGAGTTGGTGAGCATCGGCCGTGAAAAGGGCGTGCCGACCATGATGGATCTGGGCAGCGGATGTCTCATGGACCTGTCGGCATATGGATTGGCCGAAGAGACGACGGTGCAGGAAGTGCTGCGACTGGGGGTGGACGTCGTCAGCTTCAGTGGGGACAAGTTGCTCGGCGGACCGCAAGCCGGAATACTGGCAGGCCGCAAAGACTTGATCGGACGAATGCGCACGAACCCACTCGCCCGGGCCTTGCGGATGGACAAGTTGACCCTCGCGGCTCTGGAAGCCACCCTGGAAGAATACACGAAGCCGGCGGGACCTGTTGCCGGCATTCCCACATTGGAGATGATCACCAGGCCCCGGGAGCAACTTGAGAAGTCCGCCGCGTTCCTCTGTCGGGCCATTCAAGATCTCTGTGGTGATCGGTGCGACGCAGCCGTGGAAGAGGGTGTCGGCCGAGTCGGGGGAGGAGCGCTGCCGATGAGCGACCTTCCCGGCCCCCGGGTGGTGATCCGGCCCCGCAACATGTCCGCGGCACGCCTGGAAAAAGGGCTGCGCACGGGAAAACCTGCGGTGATCTGCCTGGTCAGGGAAGACGCGGTCATGATGGATCCAAGGACCTTGCTCCTCGATCAGTCGAGCGCGATTCCCGAGATTGTCCGGCGGGTCCTTTATGAAGAGTCGGATGACGGGACTTAGTGTTCCACGGCAAAAAAAGGTGTCGTATCCAGGGCAACAAAGCCTGCTTTGGTAGCGCCGGCCTCCGTGCCGGTATTCTTTTGTGGAAACAACGTACTATCTCTCGCCCGGCAGGGACGCCGGGTCGCTACCGCGTGTTTAGAGAATGTGCGACCGTATTGGGGAAACCGAGCACTCTTCGCCCCGACAGATGCGGTTCGCTCCGCTCACCGAAACGACATCCCCGCCCGCCCCCATCGAATGCCCACCAAATAAAAATTGTTTTTCTTGACAGTTACACCATTATATGAAAGTTGTTTCACGCCATTGGCCATAACCTGCCGTGGCCGCGCACATACTCCACCACCACCAAGGAGCCTGATAATGGTCCGGTTGAGATGTCCAGAATGCGGATACCTCCAGACGCTCTCTGAAGAAAGGTTCCTGTCAATATCCGACGATTTCCTGACCTGTCCTCACTGCCATGCACACGTTCCCAAGCACTGGGAACCCGAGTCTGAGGAAGCCGTGCCCGACGAGGTCCGGCATAAGATGCACGCGTTTTCGCGGAGAATCCTCAATGGAGGGAATGCGACCCGCGAGGTGGTTCATGCCCTGGAATCTCTCGTGAGGCGTCACGGTCCCGTCGAGGAGAGCGACAAGGCATTGGGGATCGGGTACGCGTATATCGGTGAGACCAAAAAGGCGGAAGCATTCCTCATCCAGGCCTTGACCAAGAATCCTCTGGATGCCGAGGCACTGCACAGTCTCATGGAAATACTGATGTCCCGCAAGAAACACAAGGAAGCCGTGGAAGTGGGAAGGGCCATCATTGACATCTTGGGCGGCAGGACGCCCGATGAAGATGTTGCGTTTCTCGCCGTGGCTCTGTCGGAGCTGGGCAAAAAAGACGAAGCCTCCGCCGTTTTGGATTCCTTTCCGGGCCTGGACCCCCGGAATCAGGCCGTGAAGCAGGCCAAGAAGGAACTGGGCCGCGGCACGGGCTTTGGACTGGGCGGTCTGTTCCGGGAGACGGGACGCCTGCACAAGCTGTTCAGGGGCAAGGGCAAGGATGTTCCGGGACGTTCATCGCGTACGGCGGAGGACAACGTGACTGCGCCACGGCCGGATCCCCGGCCGGATGCTTCCCCCTCGCCAGTACGGGGGGCCGCCGGCCCTTCCGGCCGGGCCGAACCGGCTCCCAGGCCTTCCGACAAGTTCCGGGCTACATTGGAATACTGGATCTATGCACCGGAGTCCACGCCTCCCGAGTGGGAGGACGTCAGGGAAGCGCTTGCGGAACGTCATCCGCGCAAAGCCGAGCGCGAGCGTATAATCAAGCTCCTGGAATCGCTGATGGAACGAAACGATCTCACGGTGGACTACATCCTCAAGAAAGAGGCAGGCGATCTGTTCGACTATCCTGAGGATCTGATACCTCAGAATTCCAGAGACCTCGCCGATGATGACCGCGCAGTGGTGCTGAACGCGAAAGTGATCGTACGCATTCGGCTCTCTCTGGCGAATTACCCCGGAGTTGAAGGGCTCGTCTTCATGGTCCGGTTCGTGGAGGCGATAAGAGGATTCACCGGAGGAGTGGTGCAGGACGCGATATCGCACACGCTCTGGGGTACTGAACAGTGGAAGGCCTGCGTCGAGGACCCGAAGAAGAACCTGCTTGAATCTCACGTGCAATTCGACGCACTGGACGAGGGCGGGACTGTCTGGATTCACAGTCATGGCATGCAGAAGTTCGGTCTGCCGGACGTGGAAATCGAGGGGATCCCCTCGGAGACGGCGGCCGCGGGCCGTCATCTGGTCATTCTCGTTGGGGAAACGCTTGTGGGTGCACGGGACGCAGGGCTGGACTTCACTTCTTCGCCGTTATCGATTCCTTCCCGCCCAATCGTGTTCAAGGTCACTTTCCTGCCGCGCGACGAGGAGGGACACTTTCCTGCCGGGAGCCTCAAGATTCATCCCTACGTTTCCGGGGGCGATCCTGAAAGCCCTGATGCCATCGCGGCCGTCTTGGCATCACTCCACGCACCGGCTGCTCATGGCAATGACGGGCAGGGAAGGAAGAGCGAACCTCCTGAAGTCAACCGGGCTGCCGGTGATGGATCCGGCCCGGCCAAGCAGCTGGAGGCACTTCGGCAGAGGCTTCTGAACGCCCATAAGGAAGCGAGAGGCGATCTGCCTGAATTCAAGAAGAGCTTCCAGCAAACTCACCGGAACGGGGCGCACGTTCACGCGGTTAAGGTAGGCTTTCCGGCCCAAGACGGAGAATTCGAATGGATGTGGGTGTCCCTGGACGCGTGGCGGGGAAAATCACTGGTGGGTCATGTGGAGAACACGCCGGTACTCAGAAAAGACCTGCACAAAGGAAGCCGGGTGCAAATCAATGAAGGACAAATATTCGACTGGGTAATTGTCCGCGGCGGCGAAATAGTCAAGGGCCCCTTTACCGAGAACATCGTCAACTCCTGCTGAATCCCGGGCACGCATTCTCCCGTTTCCCGGGGCTTCCCGGGAACACGTGCCGGGAGGCTCCGCCTCGCCGCGGTCCCCCCCGTTTACCCATCACTTCTTGGTGACCCAAAACCAAACCGATCTTGCCGTATCAAGGGTTGCCGATTCGATACTCTCCGACAAGTATTCGAATGAATGGTTCTTATCTTGGGGCTCTGCGTTTCGGGGAACCGCCTGGACCTTCCGCCGGACCGCTTTCGTCGGCGCCATGGTCTTCTCGAGAAACCCTTGCATTCGTTCCCGCGCCTGCCCGTGTTCCGCCGGCATGCCCTTCTCTTTCCGGCTCGTCTCAAGATGCTTGTACAAATCCTCCAGATGCGCGTTTCGGCTTCGCGAAGCCACCACGTAGATCTTCTCCTTACCCCCGTACGAACCGTGAGTCAGCCACGAGTTCTCTCCGGGAATCCAATGGATGGTTCCGCCTTTGAGGGGATTGGACATTGTATTGCCGGGGGCCAGGTAGTCGGTCCCGGGAAACAGCTTATAAATCTCCCCTTTTTGATCGATCTGATACACGTAGACATAGCTCGTCGCTTGGGGTCTCAACCCGATCTGGTAGTTCTGACCGAGAAACATGGTTGTACCGTCCTGCACGGAAATGTCCCGGCAAAGCGGATCCCCGCACTTGGAGCCTCCCGGAGGAGGATCGATGCAATCGGGATTGGTGCACCGGGGGTCCTGTGCCGTAAACCAGACGTCGAGTTTCACCGTGTCCTGAAGCTCCCCCAGAACCGCGAGGGGAAACTGCCCGGTTACCGTCCCCTGTTTCAGAGGATGCTGAGCTCCTTGGGTTTCGTCTTTCGTGCGCTGGTACACGAACTCGTAGACTTCGTTCAGGGTAATGATTCCGTCCCGGTTGATGTCCGCCTCCCCCTGGAGACTCTTGAGCAGGTAGTGGGTGAAGACGCTGTTTCCAAGGTCGGCCTTTTCCTGCGAGTATTCGTCGGGTTTGCTGGATGTGAGCACAACGCGGCCGGAAGACTCGGCAAAACTCTCCATGAATGCCTTCAGCGGCGGCCGTACCGACTTGGTGCCGGTACTGGTGAATCCGCCGGCGTGGCACGCATCGGCTATGAGCACCACCTTGTTTGCATCAAGTCTCTCCAGGAAAAGAAGACCGCTCATGTTGATCGCGGTTGCGTGGAGGTACTCGGGATCCGAATCATGGGTGAGAAAGTAGAACTTTCCCGGGGTCTTGATGTCCCCGGATCCATGACCGCTGAAGAAGAGGATCACGGTGTCGTCTTTGCCGGCCTTGCGCAAATCGTGATAGAGGAATTTCTCCACTTCCTGTTTCACCGCCTTTTCATCCAAGAGCAGCTTCACATGAGAATTCCTGAACACTTGTTTCTGCGTGGACAAGAACTCGGCGAAATCCTTGGCATCCTTTGCGGAAAGGCTCAGTTTGGGTATGGAAGCGTCCTTGTACGATGATACCCCCACGACGAGGGCATACAGATCCCCGGCTTCCGTGACGGGCTGTTGATTGTCCGTCACGGCAGGGGCGCTGCGGCGGAGGGCCTTGGTCCCATCCTGCGCGTGTGCGGTCGGCGGGATGAGGATCTCACCGACCGGCACCATGAACAGGGCCTGCCAGAGCAGAAGCAAGCCGACAAATGCACCGGGAGCCCCAGAGCACTTGACCGCGCCGGTCCGGGCCATGAGTTGGTTGTTCCGCAGCATGGTCATCGGAGTCCCTTCGAGACGCGGTCCGCGGCAAAGCGGCCCGACGCCGGTCCTGCATCCCCGGCCAGCACGAATGCGGCCCAGTAGAAGGGATGGCTGTAGTGCTCCTTGAGCTTTCTCACTTCCGTACGGGCCGCGGCCAATGCGTCGGCCTTGGATGCGCCGGCCTTCAGGTTTTTCATGAAGCTCTCCATCAAAAGGACTGAAGCCTCTTCCGGCACCGTCCACAAACTCATGAGAACCGACCTGGCGCCGGCGTATTGAAAGGCCCGTCCCATGCTGAGGATGCCTTCTCCCATCAGGTACTGCCCCAAGCCGGTCCTACACGCGGTAAGGGCCACGAAATCGGCATTAAGATCCAACCCCATCACTTCCGACATACGCAAATATCCGTTTTCTTGGTCCGGCACCATGTTCAGAACCAGCACCGGTTCCATGATGCCGGGAATGTCCCGACCGAAGTACCCGTGCGTCCCGAATACGATCGCGCCGTAGCGCCGCAACGGAGCATTGAGGAGCACTGATTTGTCCGCATCTCGTCCGAGATGGAGATCCGTTCTGTCGGGATACAACTGCTTGATGGCCCGCCCCATGTTCCCGGTCAAATCAAGCCTCGGCCAGGTGAGGACGTATTCCGATCCGTCGTCTGAAGAGGCCGAAGGAAGGGCACCGTCGCCCCGGGCCTCCCGAGACGGACCAGGAGGCCCGGCAGGGGCGGAATTCCCAGTGTCCCTTTGGAGAGCCTTACTGCGCACCCGGCCGGCGACGGGCGCCATGGTGCGCTCAGCGGAGACTGCTCGTGGTGCATTCGCCTCCGCACGCACGGACACATCCGCCGCGGTCTGCACCGCATCTGCGGAATTTTCCGCACTCGCGGTGCCGCCGGCGGCTTCCGCCCGGGCCGTGTCCGCCGTAGTCCGCCCGGCCCCGTTCAAACGAGGATCCGAAGCGTCAAAGGTGGGGTCGGCCATCACGAGGAGCCTGTCTTGAACGAGAGCGGATCGGCGCATTGTCCGGGACAAGGTGAGACCTGTTACCGAACTCACGTAATTGATGGGGTACAGATCGGCCACATAGGTAACGCCCTGCGGATTCCCGCGGTCCCCTTGCCGGGAGTCGCCGTCCGCCGCTACCAACGCTTCAAAGGGGATCTTCGCCAAGGCCTCGTCCGGAACGATGGTTACCAGAGTCCCTCTTGGAACCTCTTCGAGCACGTTGGAAAGGAGTTCTTTGTAGAGCGTCTTGGCAAGTTCCACATCATAGCCCTGCAAATCCGACGCGTCGACCAGTTGATGGTCGTCCAAAGGAGCCCTCAGTCGGTCGATCAGTTCCTCCAACTCCCGTCTGGTCAGCTTTGAGAAAGCCGTCCTCACGATCTTGGATCCTTTCAGGAGCCTTGCACTCACTCCCTCTCCCAGCACGTCAAAAATAATCACGTATTCGCCGGGATCCAGAGCGGCCCGGTTCAACTCGACGGGTCTGGGATGACGTGCCGCGGCATACTCCGGATACCGCTGCCACAGCGTATCCACGAGCTTCCGGATCTTCTTTTCGACCTTCTCGATCTCCTTCGTCTTGTCGTCATACAGTTTCCCGTCACGGGTCCGGGTAATCAAACTCCGGGCCTTCAACAAGGAGGCTCTTTGCGCCAGGAGGGCGTCTTCTTGGTCCTTCAACTCCTTCGATACGGCCTGCTTGCTCAGATCAGCCTTCAACGCGATATGATCCGTGAATTTTCTAGCCTTGGTCACCTCGCCGGCGTAAATGGATTGACTGATCCTGCCGGTCTTTTCTCCATTCTTGATTCCGACCCTCGTCACCCCCTTTGCCGGTTCGGAAGGCAGAAATCCGCTTATCGGCACGGAGAAAAAGTTCCAGCGTTCGGAAAGGAGCCTGCTTTCCCGAATCTCCTCGGCCGCGGCCATCCCTGCCGAATAATATTTCTCGGCTTTGGGGAAATCTCCCGCGGCTTCATAAACTTGGCCCAGTCCCGTCGTTGCCGCCATAAGATCTTCCGTTCTCTTGGCGGCCTCGGCAGAGCGGGACAGTTGCTGAAAATGTGTCTTTGCCTTCTCGAAGTCGTTGCGGGCAAGAGCGAGTCGGCCGAGGGACGAGTTGAACCCTGCCGCAACCAGATACGATTCGGCCCGCGAATCATCGCCCATTTCCAGGTGAAGGTCGCCGATGTACTTTTTGAGATAGAGATCCGGGAGTCCGGTCCGTTCGCTGATTTCCAGCGCCAGAGAGAGCCGCTCGAGAGCCGCCCAGTACTTGTCCGGTTGCCGTTGCACCTTTGCCCACTCGGTGTAGAGTATGCCGAGGTCCGTAAGAATGGCCGCCTGAAGCTTGAAATCCTTGATCCGGCGTCCGATTTCGAAGGCCTCCAAATATGCCGCCTCGGAAAGCGCAAATCTGCCTTCCATACGGTAGATTTGACCGATGTGCCTTTTCGCATAAACAGCGCCCTTGAAATTCGTAGGATCCGCCTGAACCGCGGCGAAAAACTTCGCGGCAGCCTTGCCCGGATTGCCCCGGGTCTCCTGTAGAACCCCTATGTTGATCAAGGTATTGGACCGGCCGGCCGGGTCGTCGACGGATTCAAAGACTTCATAAGCCTGATCGAGGTACCCCTGTGCGGAGTCATACTCGCCGGAGGCCCACACGGCACACCCAATGTTGCCCAATACGGATGCCCTGTTCCGTAAGTCCCCGGCCGCTTCGGTGAGTGAGAGCGCCTTCCGGTAGCTCTCCACTGCTTCCTGAAAGCTCCCCATCAGATAGTACACATTCCCCAGGTTGAGATTGGCTTTGATCAGCCCCGTCCGGTAAGGGACCTTGAGCAGGTCTTTCACGGCCGACTCGTAGAGCTTTAGTGCCGCCTTGTGATCTTGCCGGACGAATTCCTCCAGGCCGTCGTCCATGGTCAGGATCATTTGCATGAAATATCGTGCGGCATCGATGGAACCGGCATTCTCCGGATGAGAGCCGTCCACCGGAGCCGTATGCGGGACGGTTGCCGTCTTCACGGCCGGCTTGGATTCAGGTTTCCGGGTTGAGGCGGGGGACTTCCGTTCCCCGTCAAAATTAACGTCCTCCCAGCTCTCCGCGGGACCCCATTCCTTACCCGGTCCGCCTGATCCGGAGCCCGCCCCTCGTCCTCCGCCGGGCCCGATGTGGATCGACCCCGGAGACCGATTGGGTACAAGCGGCGGAATCGTGCCTAGAATACCGCCGACCACGCTTCCCCAGTTTGGGCCGCTGCTTCCGCCGCGCCCTCCTGGGCTGCCGCCTCCGCCGCTCCCTCCATGGGAATGTCCCCCGGACGGCCTACCCCCCGAACCCCCACTGAAGGCCAACATTATGTGAGGGGTCGATGCCGACTCGGGTTTTCCGGACTGTCCGCCGGAATAACCGGTCCCGCACTCCGCGGTGTTTGGACTCGCCGTCAACAGGAACAAGACGGTCAACCCGGCCAAAACTCCGGGAATGATCATCCATCCGGATACGTCACGACTTCTCGATCTCAGTGAAACTCCCATCATGAGTGCCTCCCCCCTGGAAGGTTCTGCTTGTAATTGAACGTCCCAAATGCAGCCGCAGGCGTTCAGTCATAAGAAAGCGCGGTCATGGAGCATTGACGACAGGGCACATTTCCCTTTCATGGTAGCCGCCCCAGCGGATTCAGTCAAGATGGGCGGAGAATTGGGGCGGGTTTGAGGCCCACCCCTATAAAACTGCGGAGATGGGAGACCTACGCCTTGTGGTCGCCGTGCTCTTCCTTAATGCCGTATCCGGTGATGATCGCTTTGAAATTCTCTCCCACCGTCTCACCCGTGGTGGCGAGATAGAGATGGGCCACGAGGAACGCCGTAAAGAAGGCCGCCAGCATCAAGTGAATCACCCCGAGAACCGCCATGCCGCCCATGGCGTTGATGATGCCGCGGAATGTCTCCGGATACATGTAGAGGATACCGCTGATGAGTAGAATCGGGAACAGCAACAACTGAAACTTCAGATACGCGATTTTCTGGAGCGGGTTGAACTTGTTGTCCTCGCTCGGAGCATACGGATGCGGTTCGTGCTTGAAGATGCCGTAACCGTAGAACTTGGCCTGCTTGATCATTCCGTGCGGGATGTCGCCCTTCCTGGGGATGTAGTGCTTTATCCGGAGCGTCGCGAGGTTGTAGAGCAACCAGACGACGAACGCAATCACCGCACCCCAGCCGAACCAATTGTGCACGTTCACCGCCCAATCGAACCAACCGGGGAAGCGCTCGGGCCAGTGGAGCAGAATGCCCGTTATGATGAGCATCACGATGCAGAGCGCCTGGAACCAATGCCACAACCTCTCGATAAGCGGATGAAGAAGGATCTTCTCTTCCGGGAGTTGGATCGGCCCCTTGCGCCGCGTCACGATTCTGAGTCCTCCGTGGAATATGGGCAAGGCAAACGTTCCCAAAACAATGAGGATGAGGATCGTGTCAAGGGCGGGAATGCGGACGGCTCCCAACACATAGCCGAAGTTCTTTAGGACGTCTTTGTTGATAAAGCCGGCGTGGGTTATGTATGCGCCGAACCCCATGGGTTTGGGTTTCTCCGCCGCCAGAATGGTGTACTTGGAATGGCAGGACTCGCAACCGGCAACCTTGGTTTTCACACGGGGGATACGGTGAGTCCCCGGTTCGTCCCCCTGGTGACAGATCAGACAGCCCATCTTTGCATGCATCCGGTACTCGTAGAGATTCCGATGAGCTTTCACCGTGTCCATGCCGTACGCGGTATGACAATCCAGGCAATACTTCCCCTTGAAACCCTCCGCGTACGCATCCTTGCCTTTTCCATGGTGCACGTCGTGACACCCGATGCACCTGACCTCTTTCTTGGCTTTCTCTCCATGAGCGCTCACCTTGACGTCCTCGACGAATTCTTCATGGCAGGAAGCGCAGTCCACGAGTTTTAGCCGCTGCTTATGCGGAAGTTCCCCCACATCCGAATGGCAGTCTATGCACGTGCTGTCCGCATGTACGCCTTCATTGTATTTTTCCTCGTCGATGGACAACTTGAGCGGGCCGAACGTGTACGGCGGCTTCTTCCTTGCCGGTATGGGCTTGTCTTCCACCTCCACGTTTTCCAGTCTGTCTTCCGCCGACATATCGAGAATATCCGGATTGTGGCAGTCCAGACAGGATTGATTGTCCAGTTCCACCTTTTCGTCCGAGGCCTCTTCGGATTCTTGGTCCTCTTCCGGCTTCTCGGCTTCGTCGGATTTGTCGGCCTTGTCGGCCTTATCAGCTTTCTCAGTTTTCTCAGTTTTCTCGGCCGTCTCGGATCCCGCGGCATCAGGCTTCGTCTGCTTCTCCGGTTCTACGGTCTTAGGAGGTTCCCCCGTGGCGCCGGGTTTATCCGGTTCTTCCGTTGAAGGCCGGCCTCCTCCGCCCGGGGGGCCGGCTTGAGCGCCGGCAGGTGCTTCCCCTTTGGCCGTAGTCGACGTCTCACCGGCCGCCGCGGGGCCGGGCGTTGAATCCCCCTTTTCCGGAGGTCTTGCAGTGTCGCCCGGAGCGTCGGTCTTCTTCGCCTCCGGCTTTACAATTGCGGCAGGTTCGTCCGCCAAAACGGGAACGCCCCCAAAGTTCTGAATCATCACGATGCACGCGAAGAGCAAAGCCGGGAGGATTATCCACCTCCATACGGGGAAGCTGGAAGCCGTCTTCTTCATGGTAGACTCCTTAGTGTTCAATGGCACAAATACGGTCACGTGCTCAAGGCAACGATCCCTGCTTTGGTAGCGCCGGCCTCCCCGCGTTCCGCGGGGTACTCTTTGATCATGCGCCCGGCAGGGACGCTACCGGGGAACACGACACCGTAATTTCACCACAGAGCACTTAGCATGGACGTTCTGACGCCATTTCTAGATAACCGACCGTTATGACTATACACCTAGCCGGCATACGCGTACTGATCCAGACCGCGCTTTGGGACACTCCGCGGAATTCCGACGCACGTGGGATCCATCATCAAAGCAGTTCGCCCCAAGTAGGCTGAACAGGCCGATCCCCGGCCGTCCGTCGGAGCACACAGTGATAAGGGAGGATAAGCTGCCGGCATGTTAGCCGAATGACGAAAAACGTCAAGTACAATCCCGAACAAAAAAGCCCCCTCCCGGGAGCTCACTATTACACACACCTGACACCGTGGCTATGGTCCGTCTCTCTGTTGGAAACGGGCCTTGGCCGTGGCCCATCCAATGGCCATCGCTTCCAGTTTAACCATGCCGCTCCAGATCACGGTGACTCCTGCTTCTCCATCGCCCTTACGGCCCAAGAACCCGCCCAAGCGCGCCATCTTGCGCACGGCTGTGCAAAGCGAGGGCGGCTCATCCGGCACCTGATTGGTGGACCAAGCTTCCAGCACGTGCCACTCGTCCTGTGTGAAAGAAACGTCGCATGGCATATCCGGCATCTCGCGAGCCGCCTTGGTCGCCCACATGACCCGCCAACCCACCACCATGTCAATGGAAAGACAGACCTTAAGCTTACTCACGCTGTCAAGCCATCGGTCCTCAATGCGGCAACCGCTTTTCAGCGTCCTGTGGTAGATCTCTATATTCCACCGCTGAGCATACCATTCCAGATATGTCGCCGCATCGGAAAAAGTCGATACCTCCAAGGTGGTTAACAGCATCCAGTTAAGCGGTTTCTTCACGTCGGGACCGTACTCGATCTCTCGCGAAAAAACAGCATACAATGAAATCGGAGCAAACTTGCCGTCTTTGGGTGGCCTGAGATCCACCTTGGCAAAGCGGATTTCCATTTTCGCGTCCCGGGCCGGTCCATTTTTCGACCTAGGCGGAACCTTAACCACCTGATATCCAGCCACCGGCTCACGCATCAGGCGATCCCACAGGTATTCATTCTCAACTTTCCTGTTGCGGCTTCGCTCCGCTCGGATCAAGAGATCCGGCCCGTGCGCTGTCTTGCGCACCTCATCGAACATCTCATAAATATCCGACTCCCGGTCTCCTACGCTCACGAGCCTCGTCCCAGGACAAAGCTCGCGAACTTTCGCAACGCTGCGATAGCTCGTGAGCCATTTCAAGCTTTCCTTTTCCTCGATGGGAAGCACTTTTCGCAGGTGTTTCTTACCGAATTGTCTGGGGTCACGCGCCCAGCATTGCACGTCCAACAGACCCAGTGGGGTGCCTTTTGGAGTGAAAGCCATGGTATCGTGCACAAGCACACCGGTAGAACCCTGGGCCTTGGTGCCGATAGGACCGAGACCTTCGGTCGATCGGTGGGCTGTGTAATTCAGGGTTGTCGTATCCTGCACAGCGAGTACCACTTCATGGGTTTTGATACGTTCCACGGTGGCTTCTCGGTGAGCTTCGAGCAATTTCTTCATACTGACGTGTTTGTTTTCGAAGAACCGATACGCTGCTACGATCTTCGCGACCGATCCCCGACACGCCTCCGGCACCAACGCTCCAGGATCGGGAGCAAAGTCCTTGGCTAACGTATAGAGCCTATTCTTCAATCGTATGTCATCGAAGTCCACGGAGCCGAATTCCTGTTCAGTCCAGTCGTCGACAGAAGCGGGTCGCTTCTTGCATAGCAAAGGAATCTGCGGTTCTTCGCACAGGATTTCCCGCCAGCCTTCACCCATGGGACAGACGAGAATGTCTTTCTCGCCTGATTGCCCCGGCTTGTAGGTGCGGCCGCTGGTCTCGCCGATCGTTGTCCAATTGGCCGCGAGATAGCAGGTTCCTTTGAATCGCACCGGATCCACAAAGGTTTCGACCAAGACCGGCCGGTACCCGTAGCCCGTATACCAATCGTCACCGAGACGCGCAAGGGCTGAGCCGAGGACATGGGACGCAAGATTGGGCACGTTCACCCAAGGAAGGATGAGAAAACGGCTGTTACAAACCACGAGATGAAGATGTGCTCGCCGGGCCTTCTCGCTCCATCCGATCCATTGGTCTCGGTCTTTGAGCCGCCGAGTTGATGCGCTGAAGCTCAGCGCGCCGACCCATTGCCCGTCTTCGGTCCGGACTTGATATCGGATCTGCGCTCCTCTGAGACGAGGTACGCCAAGGTAGTGGTGTTTTTTCATTATAGTTTTCCAGGCTCTTGCCGCTTTGCTGTAGCGGCTCGAGACCGGGACTACATGTATGGTTCCCAACTCCTTGAGGCTACATGCGATGTCCTGACCGTCCGGGGCGTCGTCGTGGCGATGAGCGCTCGGTTGTTGGAAAGCGTATGACCTCTCGCAGCGGGGAAGTGCGATTCGACCGCAGCGATCCAGTTCCAGGAGGGCTTTCCGACAGTCGGCGTCCTTGAGTTTCCCGTTGGATGATCGCCATTCGAGTATCTCACACACTCGACGGGAAAGCTGCCGCCGTGAAATCGTCGGCGGTTCACCCAGTATTGCGCACTTGCGTCCGACTGTGCCAGAATCGAAGTGTTGACCATACAGATCCATGCCCCCCCTTATAACTCACCATGGCCACGGTGTCATGCGTGTACAACGGTGAGTTTTTCTAAGGAGGGGAACCGGGTTTTACCCTCCTTTATTAATGTATGTCCCCGGATATCCCCAGGGCTTCGTTGCAGCAGTGAAGCAGTTTGCGGACCACAACGGGATTCCCGTGCTCAAGTTCGAGCATAAGCAGCGCAAAGACGACATAGCGAATGAGATGCGCACCAAGCGTGCTGTGAGAGACGAGGTGGTATTCA
>JAZDHD010000178.1:0-4592 GCA_043806215.1 Pseudomonadota bacterium
CGCAGAGATGGCGCGTCTACGGGCTGGAGGTTACGGGAATGTCGAGGCAGGCGTTTGAACAGATCTGCCGCTTCTATCACTACTGCGTGTTCAATTTTCAAGGATACGACAGGGGATGGAAGAGCGAAAACGGCACACAAGCCGAAATCATGGGTCCCGACGGGGAGTTGATACGATTGCGAGTAGTCCGGGACGACATTGAGCTTGAGACTCCCGAGCTGCTGATCATTCTGGCGAACGGGTTACCCGGATACACGTCACAGTATCGTATCGTGGATCGGGCAACCAAGAAGGAGAAGAGAGTGGTGGACACCAGGATAGGTACACGGCACCAGGTCTCGGACCGGATCATCGCGGACTGCCTGATGACTGGGGAACCAATGCACTATCATTGGATTTCCCCTCTACTGCAATTCGCGGAAGAGCATGGGGAATTCCTGGGGAGATCGTAAGAGAAGAATCGACCACCAAGTCTTGGTGGTAGGATTGTTTGTGATGCATGCGCGGTCCCCGGCATCGAACGGACGGCGGCGCTGTCGAGCAGAAAAGAAACGACCAATGAGGAGAGAAACATGAGCCATACCCGGCTCTTTTGCCAGTCGCCCTCGGCAACTTGGAGGCATTTGGCACTGGAGAACTTTGAGGGCCTGAAAGGCGTGGGCGGTGATTTGCGTTCGCTGGTCAATTTGGTGGTTGAGCAGTTCGTCAACCAGCTCCGGGAGAAGGGGCATGCAGGAATACTTGAGGCGGGCGCCGCGAAGTCCAGGCTGGAACCACGATCCGGAGAGGTTTGAGAAAAGCGCGCTAAAACAAGTATGCTCTCCCCCGGGATTCCGGAATTCCGAACTGAGGAGAACTAAAATGGTGTGCCCGAAACTTAGAAGGCCGCGGATCACAAACTGCATACTACCTCTTGCAGCGGTCTTGGCCCTGTTGCTGGTCGGTCACGGTTTTGGCTATGTCAAATGGGCAGACAAGTTGGGGCAACCCGCTCAGATGTGGTCCAAGGTGGATTACGATCCCAAGCTGAGCGACCCCTTCTTTGACGCAGACGACTGGACCTGTCCGCATGGACCCATGGAAGGTGCCAAGTGCCGAAACGGCAAGTATGTCCGGATACTCAAGAATCCTTGTGAGTCGTCGCGGAAGGAACCGCGCATCTGGTTAGATCAAGAGTGGACCTGTCCGGACGGATGCAAAAAATGTGCAATCTGCAAAGATGGTGCGCCGGTCGTGAAGAGTACAGCCAAGTGCGTTTCTAACTCTCACGGCAAGAATCGCGTAAGCTTCTGTGAAGCCAAGTTAACTGATGCGAAGACCATTGATCTCTTCATCCACACTGATGCAGGGCTTTTTTGTGACAGACTAAGGATTCAGATTATCGACGGATACTTCACATGTCAGTACTCGACAAAATACCTGGCGGCAATAGTTGGCGGCTTGATTTGGACAACAAAACAACAGAAGTTAACGCTGGACAGGAAAGAGTACCACAGGGGTGACGTGATCAAAGGTAAGATTGAATTTGAGTGCATAGAAAAGCCAAGAGATCCGGAATACCTGAAAGAGAAGCTGTGGTATGAGAAAAATATCAAGGTCTATGGCGTCTTCAAGACGATTCTTCGGTAGGTTACTCAGAGTTATTCATGTCACTTTTGAACTAGATAGACCTTACATTCAACGAGATAATGCTTCTCGTCACGTCTTTTAGCGGAGGTTTGGAATGGCCGATCTACAGATTGCACGGATGATAGGAGGACCCGGATGAGCAGTCGACCTCTCAAATGGATGGTCTTAGGGCCTGTCCTGGCTCTGTTGCTTGTTGGCTATAGCTTTGGCGGCAAATTGCCGGTTCCTCCAGCAGGGCAACAGGCCCAGATGTGGTCCCATGTTGATTACGATCCCAAACTGACCGACCCGTTCTTCGACATAGACGAGTGGTACTGTCGTTACGGTACGGTGTCTGCGAGTTGCCAAAAAGGCAAACCGGTTATTCGACGTGAGGCCGACGGCGATCCGGAATCGCCCTTCGAGTTAGAAAAGTTGCGCTGTAAATGTAAAGACTGTGAAATTTGCCGAGATGGCGAACCGATAGTGAAGATTACGGCCAAGTGCTATTCCACCTCTTTTGGCGTCAAACATCCGATACATTTCTGTGAGGGCAAATTTGTTGACGCGAATAGGATTGATCTACTCATCCAGTCAGATACTATGGCCTATAATGACAAACTAGTAATTCAAATTAGAGACAGGGTTTTCGCGTGTCGCTACAAGACTGTGTACCCAGTAAGAACGAACCCTGATGCCCACTTAATATGGACAACGAAATGGCAGAAGTTGACGCTGGACAGGAAAGCGCATCAAAAGGGTAACGTGATCAAAGGCCGGATTGAGTTTGAGTGTTTACAAGAGCCAACGAATCCTAAATATATAGAAAAATGGGGTAGATCTCTGAGAACCATCAAAGTCTACGGGGTCTTCAAGACAATCGTTCAATAGGCGACTGAGCAAATCCCATGACGTTGCTATGGATGAAGCAATTCTAAATTCTTCTGAAAAAGGTTTCACGGCACCCAGTAAAGAAGAGGTATAGGATGGCATCAAAGGTAGTCAAGATAATCATGCTGGTCACAAACGCGAGGATGAGCCAAGGGGCCTGGCAGTATAATTATATGGACCCAAACGACTCGTACTATTATCTGGTTCCGATTTACCGTATGAATCTCATTGCCCTCAAAGAATGCGATGGCAAGATGACGAGCGAGTTCATTGACTCGTTCGAAGTAACTCGATTTTCACCTGGGATTGGCAAGTATAGGGGTCACGTGGCAAGTATAGTATAGGGGTCACGTCTGGTTTTGAGGCATTTATGGAGTAGGACCCGGAAAGGGGCAATCACCGTATGAGATCAGCACGGAGCGACGTTATCCTGTTCAGAATGATAGTATAGTATAGGGGTCACGTCTGGTTTTGAGGCATTTATGGAGTAGGGCCCGGAAAGGGGCAATCACCGTATGAGATCAGCACGGAGCGACGTTATCCTGTTCAGAATGATAGTGTGAAATACGTCTGATCTCCCGTTTTCGTCCAGGACTACGGATAGTGCCGCGATGGACCCCGAATTCGGAGGACACACATCTAACTTGTAGGCAGGCGGCTTCTCTGTAAGGGTGTAGTGTAGGGGTCAGGGTTGATATGTTGGTATTTGAGTGTATGGCGAGGTTACGGCACGGAGAGCCCGCATTCACTATCCGGGTGCGATCCATCACGTCATGTTACGTGGGAACGGTGGCCGGGATATCTTCTTTGACGACTCGGACAGGATTCGTTTCTACGAGCTGTTGGAGGAAGGGGTGGAGCGATTCCATGTTCGCATCCCTGCATTCTGTCTGATGGGCAACCACGCACATCTGGTCGTGCAGGCGGCTGAAATCCCGCTCTCCCGTTTGATGCAAGATGTGAGTTTTCGCTTTACCCGGTATCGAAACGCGAAAGAGCTACGGACAAGACATCTGTTTCAAGGGCGGTACAAGGCGATTGTTATCGATGCGGAGAGCTATCTGGTGGAATTGGTCCGTTACGTTCACCTCAACCCGGTGCGAGCCGGAATGGTAGCAGAGCCGGCAGACTATCGCCGGCGCAGCCGGCGGGCATACCAGGGAAAGGAAGCCCTTCCCTGGTTGTCAACCGACTGGATACTGTCCCGCTATTCGCGGAGAGAAGAGTCGGCACGAAGGCTCTACCGGGAATTCATCGCCGATGGGATAGGCGATGGTTACAGGAAAGAGTTTCATTCGGGCACAAGAGAGGGTCGCATCCCCGTCCGGCCGCAGAACTTGAGGAACTGAAAGAACAACTGGGACAAATACCCACATGTCAAGCCTGCCCCCGATATGAACGAGACCTTATTCCAGGAGCCGGATTCCGCCTCCTGCCGGAAACGCCCGGCAGAGAATCGACCGACTCCTTATATTTACGCATTTTTTTCCTCATATGCCCATCTCGATACGGTGCTCGGACTTTGGTTCCCAAGTGCCCAATGGCGTAAATTCGGTCGCACAAGCTGCCCCGGAAGATGACGGGCAGGGACGCCCGTCCCACGAAGATGAACGAGCCTTTCCGTAATCCTTCGTAGCCCGGACCTCCGTGCCCGGATCTTGTTCTTGCCGGCACCCGAGCCGGCTGCGAGCCGAAAACGTGCGACCGCAATTAGGAAACGAAGCACTAAGGGGCAGTGGGGAGTAAAGAGCATGATATGGCAAGGATTGCATCGGAGCCCGCCCCGGACCCGGGGAAGCAATCTCAGCGCCTCATGGAACGCTGAGATTGCCGTGCCCTCCATTCGGTCGGGCTCACAATGACAAACGTGAAGGTGGTCGCAGTATTCAAGGAGCGCTGTAGGGTCCGGGACGGCAGGCTCATTGCGCTTCCGCCGGTCCCTTCCCGGGGTTCCACCGTGCCGGGTTTTGGGTGGAGAGGGGAAGAATCTCGTTGACGCAGGACCGTACGGTGAGGTACGCTCAAGAACGGAAAGAATCGGGCCTCTTCGTCAACATCACTGCAGTCTTGTCGTTCTTCGGGCGGGTGCGTCT
>JAZDHD010000179.1:0-15262 GCA_043806215.1 Pseudomonadota bacterium
GTTCTTCAAATCCTGCCGACTCAGTTCCATCACCGTCGCGTCCTCGGGGCAGACACTTACGCAGAGGCCGCATCCATAGCATTTCCCGGGATCGTAGTTCATCCGATGGGCGTCCATTCTGCGGGCCTGAAAAAAGCACCGTTCGACACACGCACCGCAATCGGTGCACCTGTTTGCGTCGGTACGGGCACGATAGGCCGACTGGACCACGAGATCGTCGCGGCCGAATTTCAGCATCAACTGCAGGTCGTGACAGCAACAGGGACAGCAGCTACATATGGCATAGGAATACTGGTCCGGGCGGTTCAGGGTGGTATGGACCAGACCGTGCTCGTCCGCCGACTTCAGCCGTTCGGCGGCTTCCTCAAGGGATATGTTCCGGGCTCTGCCGGCTGCAACCGCCTTGTCTGCAAAATCGTTGAGATAGAAACAGATCTCCAAGGGCTTGTCACAGCGCTTGTAATGGGCTCGGCAGATGCAGTCCGCAACGGCAAACGACCGGGCATTGCGAAGGAATTCCAATACCTGCTCTGAAGGCATCACCCAGTGATCCGCCGAAAGCGACCCGTTTACCGGTATCACCTTGGATGAATACGGGATCTTCCCCTCTTCGAGCCATCGGTCGTAGTCGTTGGATCTCTTGGCCAGGAACTCGTCCTCTGATACGTCTCTCATATCGGATCCCCTCTTATCCCGATTTTCGGCGGGCAGACGTGCCTGAAGCCGACAGCAGCCGCTCCCTGACGAGGTCGAGGTTCGCGCGGTCCAGGCTCAGATTGACTTTGACAACCCGAGTGCCGGGTGCGGCCATTGAAACAATGCGCTCGTACACGAAGTTGGTGGCAAAAATCACCCGACATTGGTCAACAAGATTCCGCAACCCCTCGACATTGTCTTGTCCGGCCCACATTTTACACAGCGACGAGCCCCCGGAGAGGATGATCTCCTTGAAGAAGCTTTCCGTGGACCGCTGATTGACACAGGTGAGGCCTACCTTGGTTCCTCTCGGTAACCGGAGCAACTCGTTCATGACTTGGATGTGGGGCTTGAAAAGGACTCCGACTATTTCCACGTCAATGACTGGAGTTATCTTTCTCAGATCCTCCACATGATTGAGTCCGCAGACGATTAGGTCCGCCTCGGACAGTAACTCCGGGAGGCTTTGAGGACTGCTTTCCAGGTGCTGGATAAGGACGTCCGTCGTCTTGACGGATAACTCGGTTCTCAATGCCCTCGAAATCGTCTCAAGCCCGGGTTGGTTGCATTCCACGACGAGTACGCGTGCACCGGCAATGCTTCCAAAACGCGTCGTGACGGCGCCGAGCAGGAAATCGGTGATTCCGTCGGGAGAGAATCCCGCAGCAACCGCCTTGTCGAACGCTTCATCGAAGATCTCCCGCAGCGCGTCGGTTGAAGTCGTCACAATATCCTCCCGCACAAAAGTCCCTGATCCAACCACTGTTTTGAGAATTCCCTCCGCCGCCAGTTCCCGGTATGCACCTGCTACGGTATTCCTGTTGACGTTCAAGATATTGGCCAAGTCTTTCGCGGACGGCAATGCTTGCCCCGGCATCAGTTCCTTACCGTCAATCATGATCCGGATTTGACGTTTGATCTGATCCTTGACGCTGAGCGGGCTGTTGCGCCTGACGACTAGTTTCATAGTTGCATAGTGTACTAGGTAACTAGCGACGCGTCAAGCTCTTTTCGACTTCCGCGCGTCCTCTGGACGCAATTATCGAAACGCTCCGGCAGTGTCGGCCTCCCTGCCTTTCGCCGGGTGCTCCATTCCTGTCGGTTGGCCTCCATTGACTCGATAATGCCGCACTGAGTTTTGGGTGATCAAAGTGGAAAGATGCTTGACGGAACGGCGGAGCGTGAGGTACGCTCATAAAGGAGTCTCTTGCATGTTCGATTGGTTATCCAAGCCATACTGCCCGGTCGATCCCAGTGCCAAAGGCTGGATTGAGCGCCGTCTCGCGTGGCTCTCTCGACAATTTCCGTCCAGCATTTTCACCAATCGTCCGCTCGTGTTGCCGACCCAAGAGTTCTTTTCCGAGTACAAACCTTCCAAAGAGGCGGCCAAAGTACTGTTCGGCCGGATTTGCGGCTTAATGGGGGTATCCGAAGATCGTGTACGCCTCAAATTCGAGAAAGAGGATCCCGCTCCCATTCTGATGTGGGACGGCTCTCGTCACCCTCTGCTGCTGGTAAACGATGACGGCGACTACGTACCGAGTCAACCTGCGGGCATGTATTCATCCTCTTGGCGTAAGCACGTCATCACTCTGAGTACGAGTCAGATCTATAACCCCGGGGACCTTGTGCCGACAATGGCCCATGAACTCGCTCACGCTCGTCTTCGCGGCGAACGAAGAATAAGGCCGGATCGTTTCGATGAGGAATTGCTCACCGATCTTACTACGTGCTTTCTGGGGTTCGCAATCTTTATGGCGAATTCGCCGCGGGTATGGACGAGTCAGTTTACCAAGTGGCCGGGCACGCAATTCAACAAACCCGAATACATGAGCCCCCCTATGTACGGCTATGTGCTCGCTCATCTCGCGTGGCATCAGGGTGAGCGCAAGCCTTCCTGGAGAAGACATCTCGGTCCACAAGTGACCGGTGATTTCAAAGATGCCGTGAGATACCTTTTCAAGACTGAAGATTCTTCATTCCAACCCGGTTGGTTGCGGGCAGTAACTTGAGACGATGAGAATGCACGCTGGATTTGCGAAACCCAAGAGCATGCTCCCATAGCCATCTGTGAGACGGTTTCATCTCGCCTGCCGTAAATAAGATGCGAGACGCCGTCTTACGCCGTACCGGCGCGAAGCCAAGGCAAGAGAACCAGAAGTCCTTCGGCCCTTTTCACGAATTCCTCGCCGTCGAGTTTCATGATCCACACCCCGTCTTTCACGTGTGGAGGCCGGTCGATGTGCCAGCTCTTGGTAAGCCCGAAGAGCCCTATGGAGAGAGAATCGTTGGCGATGTCGACCCGGGCGCCGGTTACGCCGGTGTGCAGACTCTTGAAATCGCCCGTGCCGTCGCGGCGGATCTTGATCACGGTCCCTCGGGTTCCGTACCACTCCCCGGCAAAGGCAATGTGCGCCGGAGGAAGCGGATCGGGGCGACTGAAACCGGAGATCCCTCCCAGGCCCCGGTTGGGAAATTGGAGGCCCTGTTTCACGGCGAAGACTCCCAAGACAAGCGCAACGGCGAACAGTACCGTGCCCGTTATCCCAAGCGCTCTACCGACTTTCAAGGAGCCGACCTTCACAGGGGGAAGAATTCCCGCGCGGATTTTTCGCAGATCGGCACTGCCCATGATCCACGCTATGATCCCGAGCGGAGCGCAAAGAAAGAGTGAAAGGATTCCGAATAGGAGCACCAAGTCGGCGTGGTTTGCGAGGTTCCGCGGAGCTTCGGCCTCCGGCCGGCCGGCCGGGGCACAACGCTCGTGTTGCGGAGGGATGGGGCCATGAGTCATCAGGGTTGCTCACATGTGTTCTGCCGGCCGGGCAATGAATAAGCCGGAGCGCAATTCGCGGCGGGACGGACCGGTATCCGCCAAAAAGAAGCCCGACGGAGGTGACAAAAGGGTATGGCTCCAAACAAGGAGGATACGGTCGTTCCGCCGGGCGATTGCAAGGCTAGCCCCGCTAGCATACCCTAATAGTGGGCGAGGTGTCAAATACATTTCGAAATCGTTCCCGATCCCACCGGGAAAAAGTCCGGCCCGCTCTCTTCCCGGAGGAATCGGACGAGTACGGGAGGAAGCAATTCCACGGCGCGCTTGAAATTCTTGACGAATCTCCACCACCTAATTCCCGCACCCAGTCTCTTGGGAAACTCCCGCGGGTCCCTCCAAATGTGTTTGAAACCGCGGCGGTCGGTCAAAGGAGGCGAATCCACGTCATCGGAGATCACCCTGAGCGAAACATATGGTATGCCGAGCCGAAGGGCTTCCAGAGCCACGGCATGGCTCTCCATATCGACCGCGTGTGCACCGGTGACTTTGTAGAGCCTTTCCCTGTCCTCACGCCGGAAAACCGGCTTGCGTACCGTTGCCAGGCGGGCCGCCATAAAAGGTGCGCCTTCCTTTCCGCACGCGTGAACGGCCGCGGCTATGAGCCGGTCCGTGCATGCCAGCGGGGCCTCGGGTGAATCGCCCGATACGGTTTCAGACGAAATAATGAAGTCCCCAAACCGCAAGTCCGGCACGAGTCCGCCGGCGGTTCCGACGCAAATGACGGCCGAATGCCCGACTTGGAGATTTCTTATGGCCTCCGCCGCTCTGGCCGGTCCGATGCCGCTTCTCACCACGGTGAACGTCTTCCCTTCGAAGAAGGCATCCCGGTAGACCGCTTTGCCGATGCGGCTCCGGTGGGTTACCTCGATGCGGCGGAGGAAAGGGTAGGCTTCCAAACCCATGGGGAAGACGATACAGGGGCCTCGGTTTTTTCTGTTCATCATTACCACTGGAGTATATAGTGAACGGATTATAGATGGATGGCCGGAACCATGTCCAGTACGGAACTCGATTTCATTGACCGGAAGATCCTGCTTGCTCTCCAGGGCGATCTCGATGAATCGCCCGAACCATACGCGTCGATTGCGGAACAACTGGGAATCTCCCAACCGGAAGTGCTCCGGCGCATACGCGGCATGCTGGACGCCGGAGTCATTCGAAGACTGGGTGCCATGATCAGGCACATGGAGGCAGGCATCGAGTTCAACGGGATGGTCGTTTGGAAAGTCGAGCCGGAAAGAATCGACGAGGTCGGCCTGATGCTGGCAAGTTTTCCGGAAGTCACCCACTGCTACCGGCGGCCGCCGTTCGGCAGGTTGGGGGGAACGCTGTTCACCATGGTTCATTCCTCTTCGGAGGAGGGATGCCTTGAGATGGTTGCAAGAATGTCCGAGAAGGCCAAGGTCGACGAGTACGAAATCCTTTTCAGTGAAAAGGAACTGAAGAAAGTCAGTATGACGTACTTCAACGAAATCTCGTGATTTGCCCATTCACGAATCAGGATCGGGTGGCGGATAATGAAAAGTAGTGCGAAGTCCGAAATCCTCTTTGCAGAAGCGAGCGGCTTTATTCCAGGCGGCGTGAATTCGCCGGTACGGGCGTTCAAGTCCGTGGGGTTGCCGCCGAGGTTCATAAGGTCGGGGAAGGGTTGCCGGATCGTCGATGAGGATGGGAACGAATTCATCGACTATGTGGGCTCTTGGGGACCGTTGATCCTCGGGCACGCTCACCCGGAGGTCCTCGCCGCCCTGAATGAGACGATGCACAACGGCACGTCCTTTGGCGCTCCGACCCGTCTCGAAGTGGAGATGGCCCGGGCCATAACGGACATGGTGCCCTCCATGGAGATGGTCAGGTTGGTGAATTCGGGAACCGAAGCGACCATGAGCGCGATTCGTCTTGCCCGGGGGGTTACGGGCAGGGACGTGATCCTCAAGTTCTCGGGTTGTTACCATGGCCACAGCGACAGCCTCTTGGCCAAAGCGGGATCCGGCGCCGCGACCTTCGCCGTGCCCGACTCGCAGGGAGTCCCTGCCGGCGTGGTGGAACACACAGTGGTGGTTCCGTACAATGACCTGGAATCGGCCGAGGCCAAGGTAAAGGAATGTGCGGGCCGATTGGCCGCGGTAATCGTGGAGCCCGTCGCGGGCAACATGGGCGTAGTGGCGCCCAAAGAGGGCTTTCTTGAAGGACTCAGGGATCTGTGCACCCTGAATGGAGCGCTGCTGATCTTCGATGAAGTGATAACGGGCTTCAGGGTTGCAGCGGGCGGCGCCCAGGAACTCTACGGCACGGCGCCGGACCTGACCTGCCTTGGAAAGGTTATCGGCGGCGGTTTACCGGTAGGGGCTTTTGGCGGGCCGCGATCCATAATGGAACATCTCGCACCCGTGGGAGGGGTGTACCAGGCCGGCACGCTTTCCGGGAATCCCCTGGCCGTTTCGGCAGGGCTCGCAACTCTCAAGATCCTCAGGAGAGACAACCCGTATCCCGACCTGGAAAGAAGATCCGGACTATTGGCCGACGGCATTCACGAGATCTTCACCGGGAAGGGCGTTGCTCACACCGTGAACAGAATCGGTTCCCTCCTTTCGGTTTTCTTTCACGAAGGACCGGTGACATGTTACGAGGAAGCTGCCCGGGCCGATGCGGCGGCATTCCGGACCTTCTTCGGACGTATATTGGATAATGGCGTTTACCTGGCGCCGTCACCTTTCGAAGCCTGGTTCGTGAGCGCCGCACACGGCGACCAAGATATTGAGATGACCCTGGAGGCAGTCGGAAAGAGTCTCTAAGTGTTTTGTGGCATGAATACGGTCACGGGTTTTTCGCGCTGAGATTGCTTTCCCGCGTTCTGCGCGGGACTGCGCTCCTCGCAATGACATCTCGTGGCTGGACGCGGTTTCGGTCACGGCACCACGCTGAACCATGTCATTGCGAGCCCGAGGCTTGGGGAGGGCGTGGCAATCTCAACCGCGAACACGCAGTAGCGTCCCGGCGTCCCTGCCGGGCGAGAGATAGTACGTTGTTTCCTTCTCGTTCCCAGGCTCCTGCCTGGGAATGCGTATCCGCCGGGCTTTGCCCGGTATTCGGCTCGGAGTCCCGGGGGCTTTCATGGTCAGTTGTGATCCCAGAATCATGGGGGTTTGGGAAACCGAGCACTAAGAGTCTGTCGCACAATAAGCCTATCATCCCTCGGATCTCAGGGCAAAAACAGCATCATGTCCCCGGAAAACGGGCATATCCGTGGCACGTTCAAATAAGATGTAGCACGCTGGAATTACTGAAGAATTCGACTTGATTTTCTGATTGGGCCGAAGTACTGTCGGAAGGATGCACAGTTGCCGGCCGGGTAATGCCGAACACCTTAAACCTGACCAACCCCGTGTTTTCATTTGCAGTATATCGAGCGGTTGCTGAACAATCCAAGTAGTTTCGCGCGGATTCCGGGAACAGTTACGTCGATGGATGACGGCTTTACCGCATCGGGCCGCGATTTGTGCAGTCATACATAGTCTCGAAGAGTCCATGCAAGCAAGACAGGACGGATGAGTACAGTCCATGCAAGGAGGTTACTGATGGAGAAGTCTGTTGATGTACCCGAAAGGTTGGCTCTAAAGGGCGTTTCCCGGCGGGACTTCATGAAGTTCTGCGGCCTGATGGCCGGCGTTTTGGGCCTACCGATGTCTTTCGCACCGCAGATCGCACAAGCTATGGCGAAAAAGCGCCCCACCGTGGTCTGGCTGCACCTCGCCGAGTGCACCGGTTGCACGGAATCGTTTATCCGCACCGCTCATCCGTGGGCCGCGGACATCGTGCTGGACATCGTCAATGTTGCGTACCTGGAGACGATTCAGGCCGCAGCAGGCGATCAGGCCGAACAAATCCTCGAGGACACCGTCAAGAATGAGAAGGGGAAGTATATCTGCATCGCTGAAGGCGCCATCCCCACAAAAGACGGAGGAGTCTACGGAAAGATTCACGGCAAGACGTTCGCAGAAATAGCGAACCACGTGACAAAGAACGCCGCGGCCACCATCTGTGTGGGCAGCTGCGCGTGTTTCGGCGGAGTTCAGGCGGCCGCGCCCAACCCCACCGAAGCGAAGAGTGTTTCCGAAGTTACCGGCGTGAAGACCGTGAACATAGCGGGATGTCCGCCCAATGCGGATAACATCGTGGCCACGCTCGTGCATTTCCTTCTGTTGGACAAGCTGCCGCCGGTTGACGGCCTCGGTCGGCCTCTTTTTGCCTATGGGTACTTGATTCACGACAACTGCGAGCGGAGGGGGCATTTCGAGAACGACGAATTCGTTCAGGAATTCGGCGACGAAGGAGCGGCGCGCGGTTGGTGTCTCTACAAAGTAGGCTGCCGGGGGCCGGAAACCTACAACAATTGCTCGAAGATCAAATGGAATCAGGGAACCAATTGGCCCATCGGCGCCGGTCATCCGTGCATTGGCTGCAGCGAGCCGAAATTCTGGGACGAAATGAGCCCCTTTTACGTTGAGAAATAGTGATGCGGCAGACGCAGCAATGAACTGTAACCCCACGCGGCAAGCTTTTCAAAAGGAGCGATACAATGGCACGAGTCGTCGTTGACCCCATTCCGAGGATCGAGGGTCACCTGCGCATTGAAGTAGAGATACAGAACGGAAAGGTGAAAGATGCCTGGAGCAGCGGAACACTCTTCAGAGGTCTGGAAATCATTCTTCAGGGACGGGATCCCCGTGATGCCCATCTTCTGACCCAGCGTTCCTGCGGTGTCTGCACCTTGGTTCATTCCCTTGCATCGGTCAGGGCCGTAGAAGACGCTCTTAAGATCAAGATTCCGCCCAACGCGAGAATCGTGCGCAATCTGACTCACGCTGCGCAGAATATGCACGACCATTCCGTCCATTTCTATCAACTGTGTGCGCTGGACTGGGTGGACGTGGTCTCCGCTCTTAAAGCGGATCCCAAGAAGACCGCAGACCTGTCCGCGGCCGTGAGCGGCCGTCCACAGACCAAGAAATACTACGAAGGCTTGAAGGGCAAACTTGATGCCTTTGTCAAATCCGGCCAGCTGGGACCCTTTGCCAACGCATATTGGGACCATCCCGCGTACAAGCTTCCCCCGGAAGCCAACTTAATGGCTGTCGGCCACTATCTGGACAACCTCCGTCAACAAGTCTTCGCCGCTCAGATGACCGCAATCTGGGGAGCGAAGAACCCTCATTTGCAGGGGCATCTTCCGGGCGGCGTCACGGTCGCGGAACAGCTCAATGCAGACCGGATTTCCCAGTATATGTATCTGCTCAAAGAGCAGATCAAGTTCATCGAGGAAGTCTACATCCCCGATCTGCTCGCCGTGGCCTCCTTCTACAAGGACTGGACGAAGTACGGCGGAAACGACAACTTCCTTGCGTACGGCGATTTTCCCGAGAGCGACCAGGAACCGGAGAGCTTCTACTTCCCCAGGGGTATGATCATGGACAAGAAGCTCGAGATGCTCAAGGTCGACCCAATGAAGATCACCGAGGACGTTACCCATTCCTGGTACGAAAATGGCGAGCCGCTGTATCCGGCCAATGGAGTGACCAAGCCGCTTTCGGGCGATGCGCTGGGCGGCGCGGTTCCCAACACCAAGGACAAGGACGGTAAATACTCCTGGATCAAGGCCCCCAGATACGACGGTAAGGTCATGGAAGTGGGACCTCTGGCTCAGTGTCTCGTCTCCTACGTGGGCGGCAACAAGGAGATCAAGGCCGCAGTGGACATGGTTCTCAAGAAACTTGATGCAGCGCCGGACGCTCTGTTCTCAACGCTTGGCCGAATTGCGGCACGCGGCATCAAGTGTCTCGTCAACGCGAAGATAGCGGAGAAATGGTGCGGCGATCTGATCGAAAACATCAAGAAGGGCGATCTCAAGACCTTCACCGGCTACAAACTGGACGAGAGCACCAACGGCCAAGGAATGGGTCTGAACGATGTGGCCCGCGGTTCGCTGGGCCATTGGGTGAACATCGAAAAGGGTAAGATCAAGAACTATCAGCAGGTGGTTCCTTCCACATGGAATCTCGGGCCGACGGACGCGAAGGGTCTGAAGGGCCCGGTGGAGAACGCGCTCATCGGAACGCCGGTGGTCGATCCCAAGAAGCCTCTTGAGATCCTCCGTACGGTCCACTCCTTTGACCCGTGCATCGCCTGTGCGGTTCATGTGATCGACCCGCAGACCAACGAGGTTTACAAGTTCCGGGTTTCCTAAGCGGGGATCCGGCCGACCGGGAAAGCAAGGCGGCACGCGTGTGTGCCGCCTTTTCCTTTTGTGGGCAATATTCCCTGAAATGCCCCTGCATACGGTTCGTACATGAAGCGCTTCGGGATTGTGCAGGAACAACGGACCAAGGACGAACCGGATTGACCGATGGTAAGACACTCAAGCAATTTACAACCCGCTGAAACAACAGAGACTATGAGATCAGTGGCCCGACAATAGGACACTCGCGCCCCTTTCTCGCCGACCTCTCGCATCTCACCCGCAACATGATGATTGAGGCTAACTACCTGACAGTTCAGATCTTCCGGACAAAAGCTCCCTGCCTTCACCAATTGGCACGATAAATGCTAGACGTACCGGTAAGCGGTAAAAAGCATCGGCACTCGATAATCTGAAACGCTTGGTGAGGCTCTGGACTACAGCGGCGTTCCTTGAATACTGCGGACACCTCCCGTTTGTCATTGCGTCGCTGCGCTCCTCGCAATGACGGAACCGACCGGTGGGAGCGTTGAGGAACAGGATTAGGATCAGCGAGAAATTCAAAGCACCTCACTATAGTACTCCCCGGAGGAAGTACGGCCACATATTGACGGAAACGGCCCCAGTCCGGCGGCACCGTCCTCCTGCCTGAAACATCTGAGGCCACGTGAATGGGGTGCAATATGAAATTACTGTTACGGTTACTTGGTGGAGATATCGGGCCGGAAGAAAATTGTCGTGGGCTGACCGGGACGAGACGGGGTCCCGTTAATTGATACCGCATCAGGCGTGACGCTATGTGCGGATGATAGGACGCTCCATCTCGTCTCATTGGGCCTTGGCGTGACCTCCACAAACACCGGGAAAAGGGGAAGCGACGAAATGAAGACGAAAGCAAAACTCCTTTGCGCATCCTTATTGCTCCCGTTGATTATTATCCTGCCGGTTGCCGTCCGTGCAGAATCGACAGTGCCGCTGTGCGAAAAGACCATGAAGCTTCTCGAGCAGATACAAGACCTGGAGTCGCTGCAGCGCAATATGGAGGAATGCTGTCAGGCGGAAAAGCGAACTCTTTCGGCAGCTGGCCGGTCGGGACAATGCTGGGGAAATTATCCGGAGTTTGACGGCAAGCTGATGAACCGAGTGTCCGGTCATCTCGTTGGCACCCCGGAATATCAAAGGTTTATGAAGGCGTACCGGATACTAATCAAACGCCGGGATTTTGGGCGGCTCCATATGGACGAACTGTTTGCCGAATACATGATCTTACTGGAATCAGGGAGGACAAGGTTCCGGACTCAGTTGAAGGAATGGCTGAAACATTCCGCAGAAAGTTCTCCGGCTCACGGCCATGACCGGCCCGCCCGGTCCATTCAGGTCAAGACGTTCACGTTTGGGCCCGAGAAAAGTGCTCAGAGAAATCAACACGTGCGAGTAGTCCCGGCCGTACGGCTACAAGTGCAAATGCCCTTAAATGGCTCCACACTTTGGGCCGGTGGCTGGAAAGGCGTTTCGAGGATTGTTGTTCAGGAGATGGACCAGTCCGGCTCGACCCGCACTGCCGGTCCCGTGTTTGGCCGTGTTGAGCTTACCGTCCCCGGCGCACGGGAACGACTTGTGCCTCCGGCCGATGCGTTGCCGTTTTGGCTCGGTCAAGGGGAGTCGGTTTGGATCAATACGAATCCTCAATCCCGAGTCGAGAAGGGAATAGGGGCATGGGATTAATAGCACGGAAATCCGTTAGCCGACCCCATTCTTGCCTGAAAGGAGAAAATCGATGGGAACCATCCTAATAGTTATCCTAATTCTTCTGCTCATCGGAGCGCTCCCGACCTGGGGATATAGTCGCAGCTGGGGGCGTGGCCCCAGCGGACTGCTGGGTCTGGTGCTGGTTATTGTCTTGGCGCTCTTTTTGATGGGCCGTATCTGAGATGCAGGAAAAGCCAAACCCGGCGAATTAGCGCCACGATAGACAAGGAGGAATCATGAACTGGAATCAGGTCGAAGGCAACTGGAAACAGTTCGGAGACAACGTAAAGGAAACATGGGGCAAATTTACCGAAGACGAATTGGATGTCTTTCACGGAACACGTGAACAATTCGTCGGGAAGCTCCAGGAGAAATACGGACTTAAACGTGAGGAAGCGGATAAGGAACTGGACGAGCACTTGGGCAAATGGTAGCTCCGGGGTCGTTCCGGAGAACCACAAGATCGGAATAGCCTAAAGAAGGAGGCCCTGACATGAGGGGCCTCCGGTGGAGCGTGTTCAGAAGGGCGGGACGGTGAAACGAGCGCTTCAAGATGTTGTTTCTTCGCCCCCCAGGCTGCGAATTCGGCTTTTCGGGCCGTTTCGTTCAACGTTAGTAACGAAAGGTGGTCCCCTGAATCGGAAACCGGTTTGCCGGCCACCTGAAGATGAGGATCTGTGGAGGCCCCTCTGCTTGAGCGTTGCCCCGCAGTGGGTCCTGTCTCACAAAATGAGTCGGATGGTCGCAAGATGCGACGGGAGGAGGAGCAAGAATGCTTTGGACTATAGTGATAATCTTGTTGGTCCTTTGGCTGCTGGGTTTAGTCACATCGTACACCCTGGGTGGAGTTCTTCACGTTCTCTTGGTCATCGCCGTCGTGGTGATAGTAATTAATCTCATTCAAGGTCGAAGGGCTTTGTAGCGGCCCTGGAATGAGTTTGTGCAGCGATGAAAGCCCACGTTCCTGCAATGGCATGCCGGTGGGAGTGATAGTGAAGAAAGGAAGAAACATCCGAGGGCCGTAGGTGCCGACCTAATCTCGGACTTCTCACGCGCGGGTATTCGTACATCTCGGTTAATGGCCGTGGAAAAACGCTGCATGCCGCGCCTGCGTTGGCTCGACTTACGGTTCCGAACAAGGAGGTGAGCAACATGAACCTGAATCTTACAAAGAGCTTGGGAATGCTCTTGCTTGGCATCTGGCTGATCGTAACGGGCCTGCTGACGGTTCTATCGGTCGGTAATCCCATCGTCACTGTTTTGCTGGCTCTGCTTGCCGTCGCTGCCGGAATTTTCATTGTTCTTGGTCGTTAGTCTGTTCGGTGTCGGCGAATATGGACGTTTCGACAGCGCCGACAGGGAAATTCCGTTTTCCTGTTTGGCCGATGCCGATGGAATGTTGGCTTCGTTTCTCTGACGCCGGTCGAATCATTCTGAATCGCACGGGCCGTAGTACCCTAGCCCAGAAAGCGCTTGGACTTGAACCGATCGTTTTACGAGGAGGTCTCAAATGGCAAAACCTGTAAACAGGTCAGGTACCAGTCATGCTCCCGGCTCCAAGAAGAGCGCCTATGCTTTCACTTTCCTTGGTGTCGCCGTTCTGGTGACGGCTGTTGTGGTAGCCATCTTTTTGTTTCCCTGGAGCCACTTCTTGGGTCAGTGGCGTGACTCGGATTTCGTTTCTGCCAACGATGCCATGGTCCGGAAGGATTGGAACAGGGCAGTGGCGTTGTTCAGCGAATCGCTGAAAGCGGACGGCAACGACACGGTCGCCGGCTATCTCGGACGCTCGAGAGCCTACGTGCGGCTGGGCAACCTGGACAAAGCCCTTGAGGATGCAGAGGCGGCTGTTAAGAAAGAACCCTCGAATGCTGCGGCATACGGTCAAAGAGGCATTATCAACAAGCTTCGGCAGAAACGGAATGAGGCGTTGCAGGACTTCGGCGAGGCGATAAGACTAGACCCGAGCTACTGGTGGGCGTACGCCCAGCGGGCCGATATCTATTCGAAGAGCAACGATCAGGGCAAGGCGCTCGATGAAGTGAATAAAGTCCTTTCGTCCAAACCTGATTTGGTGGAAGGATTGCGGCTCCGAGCCTGGATATTCAACAGGATGGGGAAATGCAGGGAGGCGTACGAAGATTTCAAGAAAGCGTCACAGATGAACCCCGACGACGCCTTGTCGGTGCAGGATAAAGCGTGGTTCCTGCTCACGTGTCCGGATCAAAAGTTCCAGGATCCTTTGCAAGCACTGGAACTTGCCAAAAGAGCACTGGAATTACCGGAAGGTAAGGATGGCCTCGTTTATGAAACTTTGGCGGAAGCCCACTTTCGTCAAGGAGACCCGCTCAAGGCCTCGGAACTCCAGAAAAAGGCCATAGAAGTCGGCTCCAAACAGTGCCCTCCATCGTGCATCAAGGAAATGGAGCAGCGCCTTCAAAAGTACGAGCTTGCCGCTCGACCGGAAGTCAGAATAGGCTACGAGATTTTGCCCATGGACCCGATAGCGGAAAGATGACGATTCAACTGAATTGTCGTGAGAGATGTGCCAATAAAGAATTCGAGGAGGAAGAAAATGAGTCAGGGATCAGAACTCTGGAAGAGAAAATTTGAACCGATCACCGACTGGAAACCGGCTCCGCAGACTTTCGGTAATTCGGGCGGCTCCGAATCGCCGGCCGATGAGGGGTTCGGTGAGGCCCGGAAGGCCATGGAGTCTCTGAATTTGCAGAAGAGACTGGAGGCATTCTCAGACGAGGCCAAGGGCAAGATCAAAGAGATGGCCTCGGTGCTGGACGAGTTGGCCGGTAAGTCTTCCAACGAGGCGAGGTCCTTCTTGGCGAAGACTATCGAGTCCGTGGCCGAGAAAATAAAACCCATTTAATATGGGTACCTTCTGGGGGCTGCTCGCTGAGCAGAACACCGTAATGCGGCAGGAGGAAGACATGAGAATCAGTATGCCGATTGAGCCCTTGATCGGGTTCTTGCTCATAGGACTTGTGGCCGGCTTCCTGGCCGAACAAATTATTAAAGGAAGAGGAGCCGGTCTGGTTATCAATCTGGTTGTAGGAGTCGTAGGCGCCTTCATCGGGGGCGTACTGTTCGGCTTCTTGAGGTTGTCCTTTCACGGACTCATCGGACCCTTGATTAGTGCGACGCTCGGGGCGGTGGTACTCCTGGTCCTGCTCGGACTGGTCAAGATTATGCTCTTTCCGCAGAGAACCGGGTGGCAAGGTTGGAAGAACTGGTCCCGGGCTCTTGGACGCCGTTAGAGACGGAGTTCTCAATCACGAGCCAATGTTTGGCTCAATGAATCAGAATAGATGCGGCTTCTGAGAAGCGCGTGTCCCATGGAGGAAGACATGAACATAAATCTGCAACTTCAGCCGATTGTGGCATTGGCGGCAGGCATTCTAATACTCGTAGCGCCCCGTTTCCTGTCATGGATCATCGCGATCTATTTGATCGTGGTAGGCGCATTAGGCTTGCTTGGCAAATAGGAGTACGGGACTGAGTCCGGCGCCAAGACGATTATAGGGCATGCCTCGTCGTTCAAATTTATAGAGGCTCAATGGTGTAAATCGACCTTCAAACGCAAAAGGGAGAAGTGGGAGCACGAGCTATGAATACGAAAATGACAAGAGCCGGAAGCGTGAAATTAGCAATCATCATTGCGGTGGTGTGTGTCACATGGGCCGGCTCCGCCATCGCCCAAAAAGCCGACAGGTACGCGAAGGAAAAGGCTG
>JAZDHD010000180.1:0-32811 GCA_043806215.1 Pseudomonadota bacterium
TTATACGGTGAAAACTCCGTGGATTGGTTGTACGGAGGCCCCGGACAGGATTTTCTTGACGGAGGCAACAGCCCGGATGTGCTCATGGGCGGCCCGGGCGACGACACCTACATCGTGGACACCGCGTGCGACGTAATCGTGGAGCAGTCCAACGAGGGTATTGACACGGTGTTGAGCGGCACCACGTATACCCTGCCGTGGAACGTGGAGAACCTCATCCTGACGGGGAACCGGTCCGTCAACGGGACGGGCAACGGGCTGAACAACATTTTGACGGGGAACGGTTCAAACAACGACTTGGACGGAGGGTCCGGGGACGATCTGTTGGCCGGGGGCCCGGGCCGGGACCGGTTGTCCGGTTCGGCCGGTGCGGACGTGTTGATCGGCGGAGTCCATGACGATACGCTGATGGGCGGCTCGGGCAGTGACGCGTATGTGTTTTCCATTGGTTCCGGAAAGGACCGCATCGACGAAAACCAGTGGGATTGGGCCGACACGGACGTGGTGCAATTCACCGATGTTGCATCCGACGGGTTGACGGGCATACGCCGGAGGGGCAACGATCTGGAGTTGACGTACGGGTCGGACGACAAGATCACGGTGGAAAATCAGTTCAGATATGAGTGGGCCGGGTACGGGATCGAGCAGATCGTCTTCAGTGACGGGACGACATGGGACCGGGCGACGATTGCGGCTCAGGCCGGCGTGAGCACCGGGTGCGGTTGGGGCCATGGCTGGGGTAATGCCTGGGGCGGCTGGGGCGGCGGCTGCGACTCGGGGCATTGGCAATGCGGACAGTCGCAGGCGCCTGCTCCCTCACGCAACCTGGCGTTGATCTACAACCAGGTGGACCTGTTGGTGAGTGCCATGGCGGGGTTCGCACCGGAGGCGTCGGGGTGGAGCGTGATCCAGGACGATTACCGGAATACGGTGGTTCCGTTGACGGTGACATGGAATACCCATTAGGGTGGAAAGGGCAATAAATGGGGGAAGAGGGAACAAAGATTACCCTGCAAGGTACAACGGCGCCAAGTGGGGCCGGCAGGATGACGGGCAGGGACGCCCGTCCCACTGAAGAGGGTGCCTCCCCGGGGCATAGATCGTGGCAATCCGGGGACACGATTCCGAGTTTTGCGAGGTCGCATGGCTCCACTCGCAAAATCGGATCATGTCCCCGATTGCCGGCGTCCCGGGCGATACCCCCCTCAGTCCCCCCGTCAACGGGGGGAAGCAGGATTACCCCGCGGAACGCGGGGAGGCCGGCGCTACCAAAGAGGTTGGCTTCGGTAGCGTCCCGGCGTCCCTGCCGGGCGATGGCGGCAAACCGAAGAATACCGGCACGGAGGCCGGCGCTACCAAGATACCGGCTTTTTCGCTCTTTGTATCCCCAGCTTCTTCATTCGAAAAGCCAATGTCGATGGGGGGACCCCAAGAATCTCCGCGGCTCCGCTCTTGCCGCGGACCTTCCAGCCCGTCTTGTCAAGCGCCCACAGGATATGCCTGCGCTCGTTGTCCCTGAGCGTCATGCCGCCGTTTTCCTCACGAGGCTCCTGGTGCTCTTCGCCCAGTTGCGGCACCCGGAACAATGGTCCGTTGCTCAGAATGGTTCCCCGTTCAATCACGTTTTCCAGTTCCCTCACGTTTCCCGGCCAGTGGTAAGTCAACATCTTATCCATTTGTGAGCCCGGGATCTTGGAGAACTTCTTGCCCATTTTCTTGGAATAGATGTCCAGGAAGTAGTATGCGAGCAACGGGATATCGTCTTTCCTCTCCCGGAGCGGCGGGACATGGACGGGAAAGACGGCGAGGCGGTAATAGAGGTCTGCCCGGAACCTCTCACTCTTCACTGCTTGCTCGATATCCCTGTTGGTTGCCGCGACGAGGCGGAAATCGGATCGTAGCGTCTCGTTTCCGCCCACTCTCTCGAATTCCTTTGTTTGAAGGACTCTGAGGAGTTTCACCTGAATTTCCAGGCTGATGTCGCCGATCTCATCGAGGAAGAGCGTCCCGCCGTCGGCCAGTTCAAACCGCCCTATTCTTCTCTGAACGGCCCCGGTGAACGCGCCCTTTTCGTGCCCGAAGAGCTCGCCGGCAATAAGAGTCTCAGGAAGGGCGCTGCAATGCACCCTGATGAAGGGCTTGTCCCTGCGGGGACTATGGCGGTGCACTGCCCTGGCAACCAATTCCTTACCGACGCCGGTTTCGCCGACGATCAGCACGGTGGCATCGGTCCCGCAAACCTGGTCCACCTGGGAAAGCACGCGTCTGATGGCTGTACTCTCGCCTACGATGTCCTCAAAATGAAGCTTCTTGAGGTTCTCTTCCCGGTAGTAGAGGTTTTCCTGGCTCAGCTTGGCATTCAGCCTCCTGATTTCTTCATAGGCACCGGCATTGTCCAACGCTATGGCGGCCAGGGCGGCGAAATACGAGAGGAGTTCCAGATCGGATTCCTTGAATGCGCTGCTGAGCAACCGGTTGTCGTGATACAGAACGCCGACCGGCTTGTCCCGCAAAATCATGGGAACGCAAATGCGGGAGCGGATCGTCTCCTTGGCGAGGTGTCCCGGTTCTATTGAGGAACCCGCTCCCAAAACGCGTCCCTTACCTGTTCTTGCGACATCCTTGATCATCTTCATTGACGAGGCAAAGGCAGGATGGCCTATCACCTCCGAGGTGAGGTTCTTCGACGCCCTCAGCGTCAGATCCGGAAGACCGGCCCGGCTCTCGTCCATCAGGAAAATGGCCCCGCGCTCTGCGCCGGTAATACCGTTGACCGTCGTCATGATGTGTTGGATGAGATCCTTGTATTCACGAATGGTTACGACCTGCCGGCCAAGGTTGAGTATCTCTTTGAGGAGATTTTCCCCGACCGGCCTATCTTTCACGAGGGCCTTGAGGTCGTCGGACATCAGGTCGTCATCCGAGTTCGGCAAAGCCTTTGTTGCGGCGAGTACGAGTTCCCGCGCTTCCTGCTCATTTCCAAAGGCCAGTTCAACCCGGGCAGTCGTCAAGCGGGATTTCAGAAGCTCCACCCGGCTGCCGGACTCTTCGAGCCACCGCAACGAGGCTCTCAAGGATCGAAGGATTTTGCCCTGTGGACGCCCTTCCAAGAGTTCAAGAATCGAACGGCACCGGTACGCCACCCCCTTCATGAAGATGTTCGGGCCCTTGGTAGTATCTCTGATCTCCTTCTCCAGATCGACTCCGTCCGTTTGCGGCAGCTTTCCCTCTCTCATGGCCAGGCAGAGTTCCATGAGGTACGGGTAGAGGTATACCGTGGTCTGGACCTTTCGGCTCTCCCTCAAGAACTCCTGAAGACAATCAACCGCCTTTTCTTCCCGGCCTTTGCGGAAGTAGGCGTACGCCCGGGCAATCTTGACCGATATCCACACCCAGTCGTTGTGCACTTCGCGCGCCTGCTCCGAAGCCGTTTCCAGGAATTGGATCGACTCGTCGATCCGCCCGATCTCGAGCAGGATGTTGCCGATGTTGCCCAACGCGTAAGCACCCATATATCGGTTGCCGTTTTCCTCACACTGCACCCGGATGGCATCCAACATGCCAAGCCCCTGTGTGACCCTTCCTATCTGACAGTAGCAGTAACCTACTGTAATCTGCGCTAAAAGAGGGAAACCCCGTTGCGGATACTTCTCGATTTCGGGCATGGACAGCTCGTAGATCCGGATGGCTTCGGCGAAACGGCCCTGCCAAAAATGGAAAAACGTGCTGAAAACCCTTGCAGACCGCAGAGTCCTGGGATTCTCGATTTCCTTGGCAAGCGACCATCCTTCGGCAAAGTGCTTCAAGGCACGAGAATACCGCGATGTGAGCCATTCGTTCTTCGCCATGTGCATCTTCAGCAGAGCGCGATGATGCAGGCTCTCTATCCTTTCGGCGCGTGCGACTGCGGAATTCAAGGTTGCCAGTACCGTCTCCGTGTCATGCCTTCCAGTGGAAATCTTGGAGTATTTTATGGCCGTGTCGCTAAAGAGGAGATCCTCTTCTTCACCTGAAAGGTGATCCAGGTCATCAAGGACCTTTCGGTAACACTGGAGCGCCTCTTCATTGCGGAATGCCTTTCTGTGCAGATCTCCGACTTTCACCAGGTACGTGCACCGCTGAATATCGTTGGAGATATGCAGCAGATGATCCGCCGCGAGATGAACGACTCTCTCGTCTTCGGCACCATCGCGCATGAGAATGTCCGCGATATGCCCGTGCAAGGCCGTCCGCTCCGTGACTGAGAGGTTGTTCCCCCATTTCTTACGTTTCTTCAAACTGGTGAAGCAGTAGTATCCGGTGCCTTTTTCCACGAGCGTGCCGTCGGCCGTCGCCTCTTGGAGAAGAACAAGGATCCGGGAAGGCTTCATACCAATCATCAAATCGACCAACCAGTCTATGCAGAAGTCCCCGTTGAACAGGGAGCATGAACTCAACAGCCGGACGTAGTAATTGGCATCGGCAGTGGTCTCGGGTCCGATCATGGGATGCCTCGGTCTCTTTCCAAGCCGGTGGGACTTGGAAGTATGGGGTGCCGTATGATCCTGCACCCATTGGAAGGGCTTTGGATTATGACGAGGGAATGTACATGTTTGAAAGAACGGTGTCAAGACTGTGCACAACATATGGATCACAACAAGCGATATGTTGCGCAATACGGTCCCGAGAATTCGGAACACTCATCTCAACCCATAGAAACTCCATCATTTTCTCTCATCGAAGTAAACGGCATTGATCTTGCTTACACCACTTCATCGCCGAGTATTCTGAGGCGGAGAAGCGTGTTTGCCCGGATGTCTTCCGTACCCCGAGGTTCCGCAGCGAATGGTTTCTCTCTCGGAATGCCGGTGCGATCTGCTCGTCCCGGACGCATACGTCCGGAATCATCTCGAGTATTCGAATGGACATTGCCGGTCCGGTGCGAGATGAACGTCGGCCCCTGTTGGAAACAACGACCGATATTCCGAGTATCGTTGCCGTGCCCTGAACGCATAATGCCGGCCTGCACCGCCGAATTCCGGACGGAACGTACGGCAGCTGCTTCAACCGGGATCCTATTTCACACCGGACCCGACCACCAAGACTGCGCAAATGGAAGGAAGTCAGATGCCCAAAGAGCAATACGACGTAATCGTCGTCGGATCGGGAGTCGGAGGTGTCGGCACCGCTGCGATATTGGCGAAGACCTTCGGCAAGAAAGTGCTCGTCCTGGAGAAGGCCCCGCACATAGGCGGCAGGGTGGCCTCATACACCGGAAAGGGCGACAAGGTAGTCATAGACGGCCTGGAGCTGGACGACATCGGCCTGAGGAAGTCCCTTCTGGACACCCGATGCTGGGTTTCCTATTGCGAGCCGGACCTGAAGACCATTCTTAGCGAGGGCAGGCTTGACGGTTACACCTTCGAAAACGGCGGGCATGGTCTTTTCTGGGGAAACAAATCACGTTGCCGTCATCTCCTTGACTACTTGGGAGCGCCCGTGGACATGCCGGTGAACACCGGCCTGGGTTTTGTCGATTCCAAGACCGGCCGGATCTACCAGGTGCCTGCCAGAAAACCGTATCCATGGCAATCGGAAGAGGGCTACCGCGCCACCCTTTCAGCCCTTAGGCGGATGGGTTCGCTCAGTATGGAAGAATGCGCTGCGGCCATGGACATTGACGTGCAAACCTGGTTGGAGGAGCGCGGCCTGACCGCCAATGAGGAGGCTTACGAGTACATCAAAGTGGTCATGGCTTGCCAGAATGCCATGGCGGAACCAAGGATGGCTCCTGCAGGGGACTTCCTTGGCTACATGGCCATGGCCGGGCACATAAGGATGAACTTGCATTCCGGTTCGGTGGCTACGGTGGCCGAACCCGGCTGCATGGCCATTCCCTTGAACATGGAAAAGGCTCTCAATGAAGCGGGAGGAGAAATCCGGCGGAGTACTCCCGTTGAGGAAGTCTTCGTGGAGGACGGCAAAGCCAGAGGCGTCATTATCCGGAACAAGGAAGGCATGTTCGAATTACTCGAGGCCGCGGACATCATCTGCAACATCCCTCCCAAACACGTCTTCAATGTCGTTCATCCCCGCCACTACCCACAGGAATGGGTCGATCTGGTTCAACAGAAGTTTTGGTCCGCCGGGCTGCTTTCAGCTTTCATCGGCATGAAAAACAACGTCTGGGAAGAGTTCGGGGTCGACGAGAGAAGCTTCATTTGGATGCCCGGCATCATCAAGCACGAAGGGTACATCGGCGCGGTGGACATGGTCATGTGGAACATGGCCGCATGTGCGAAACGGGCGCCGGAAGGCAAGAGAGACTTCATCTTCTCCACCGCGCTCACGGATAAGGAAATGCGCAATCCTCAGAAAGTCCGTCGGGTAATCAACTATTGCATGGACTGGTTCAAAAGGACCTTTAAGGGTTTCGAGGAAAACGTGGAGTTTGTCATCTGGACTCCCTCGGACGAGGCGTACGGGAACTGGCGGCCTGTCGGCGAAAAGAGGCCTCCTCTCAAGAGCCCGTACATTGAGAACCTCTATTTTGTGGGGGATCAGTACGGCGAACGGATGTGGGGCGGCGGTGTGGACGGCGCGTCGCTCTGCGCACTGATGTGCGTGGACGCCATGATGGGGACCGATTTGGAGCATGAAGTCCTCCCATTTTATCATTGCGGGATTCCGGCCCCGGCCAAGACCTGGTAGGAGCGCCTTTGTCCTTCCGGACCATTGAAATCTTACAATCAGAGGAGACACACCAATGGGTCTTATGACCGCAGAAGAATACAAAGCCAAACTGGACGATGGGAGGGTGGTCTACTACAAGGGCGAACTCGTCAAGAACGTTGCCGTGGACCCGAATCTCAGGGTCTGCGCAGACACCATGGCAGTCGATTACGAAATGGCCCACGACCCCAAGTACAGGGATCTGGCACTCGTGGATGATCCCGAGCTTGGTCACCCGGTGAGCAGGTATTACTACAAACCACGCAACGCGGAAGATCTTCTCAAGGCCTATGAACTGATTGTGACTTCCACGGCCATTGCCGACGGCTACATCCCATTGGCCCATGATATCGGCTCCGATGCGCTCAACGCGATAACCATCACCGCGCACATGATGAACAATCAGGATTACATCGATAGAGCCGAGAATTTCAGGAAGTACATGAAGCAGGAGGACATCGCGGCTTGTGCGGCAGTCACCTGCGTCAAAGGCGACCGGATGTTGCGGCCTTCGGATCCGGGGCAGATCCACCCCGATTACTACGTGCGGGTGGTGGACAAGAACGGCAAAGGCATTGTTGTCCGCGGGGCCAAGGTGCACATCACGGGTGCGGCGTATTGCCAGGAGATACTGGCCGTCCCGTGCCGTCAGATGACCGAGGCCGATGCAGATTACGCGGTGGCGTTCGCGATCCCTCCGAACACCAAAGGCATAACCCAAATAGTGCGTCCATTCAGGTCGAGTCTCAGTCCCATCGAGTTCCCCAATGACCGGCCGATTCGCATGCATACCGACTCCCTCATAATCTTCGATGACGTCTTCATTCCCTGGGAGCGGGTATTCCTTTGCGGAGAATGGAAGTTTGCCGCAACAATGGTCTACAACTTCGCCTTGATGCACCGGCGGACCGGTTGCGCATACCGGGTGCCCATGTCCGAGCACTTGCTGGGTCTGGCCAAGGCCATAGCCGACTACAACGGCATAACCAATGCACCGCACGTGCGGGAAAAGTTGACCGACCTGGTGATCTACGTTGAAACCCTGAGGTCCCTTTCCAAGGCCGCATGCCACGACTTCGTCATGCATGGGGACATGGCCGTTCCGAACCCGGTGACCACGAATATTGCCAAGTACCATTTTGCCCATAACTATCACGACGTGATCAAGGTCATTCAGGATCTTGCCGGCGGCCTACTCGTTACCGCTCCGACGTATAAGGATTTCGAGAATCCGGCAACCCGTGATTTCATAGACAAGTACCTGGGCGCCAAGAAAGGAATCTCGACCGAAAATCGGCTCAGGATGTTGGACCTCATACGTAGGATGACCGGCGCGGACCTGGAAACGATCTGTCTTCACGGCGAGGGATCCCCCGTAGCAGAGAGAATGACCATATGGATGGAGGCCGGCAAGGTGATGGACGAGTGCAAGGCAATCGTGGAGGAGATGGCCGGCATCCGGAACTGAGTGGGGAATCCGGAACGGATCCGGACATTGCCCTGAGTGACCATAACAAACGAGTGAGGAGAGTGAAGATGGATTGTTCATTCCTGGGGCAGGCAGGCAAAGTGGCCATGGTCACCGGCGCAAGCCGCGGCATCGGCAAAGCCGTCGCCCTGGCATTTGCCGACGCAGGGGCAGACCTTGTGATAACCGGCAGAAAACTGCCCGGTTTGCGGGAGGTAGGCGACGTGATCAGGGCCATGGGACGCAAGTGCCTTGAAGTATCCGCCCACGCCCGAAAACCGGAGGATCTCGAGAACCTTGCCGATAAGGCAATGAAAGAGTATGGCCGGATCGACATTCTGGTGAACAACGCTGCCACGAATCCCGCCATGGGTCCACTAGTGGACACCGAAGTTTCGGTGTTCGATCACATTATGGAAACCAACCTGAAGGGCTACTTTGTTCTGAGCAAGCTGGTGGGGCGGATAATGCGGGACCAAAAATCGGGGAACATCATCAATATCACCTCGGCCGGCGGGGTGAGCCCGGCCGAGTATCTGGGACCGTACTGTATCAGCAAGGCCGGTATCAATATGCTGACCAAAGCCATGGCCTTGGAAATGGGTCCGTACAACGTCCGGGTTAATGCCATTGCGCCCAGGATCGTGAAGACCGATTTCAGTAAGGCGCTCTGGTCCAATGAGAAGCTGATGGAGAAGGAATTCAAACTCACTCCGCTCAAGGTCGTTGCAACACCCGAAGAGATTGCTCAGGCTGCACTCTACCTCGCGTCCACTGCGACCAACTACATGACGGGCCATATCCTGGTGGTCAACGGCGGCGCATTCTTCTAGAATGCACCTACGGTATCGTTCCCTGCCGTGAGACGCACGACCGACCCGGTCCGGCTGCGTCGCAAGAGGAGGCCATGCTGAAAATCACAAACCTGGAAGTGGTGTACAGCGATATTGTCCTCGCTCTGAAGGGGATCTCTCTCGAGGTTCCTCCACGTAGGATCGTCGCTCTCCTCGGAGCCAACGGAGCCGGGAAGACCACGGCCATAAACACGGTATCGGGCATCAGGAAGACGTTGAATCTGACCATCGAAGACGGCGGCATCGAATTCTACGGTGAGATGATAAGTGAGGAGTCCCCACACGCGATTGTCTCACGCGGCATCGTGCAAGTGCCCGAAGGGCGGAGGATATTCTCGGAGCTGACCGTGGAAGAGAACCTGGTCATCGGCTCCTACAGCCTCAAAGATCGGAGGGCCTTCTTGGGGAACACCGAAACCGTGTTCGGGTATTTCCCTCTCCTGCGGGAGAGAGCCTCGCAGCGTGCCGGGTATCTCAGCGGCGGCGAACAGCAGATGCTGGCCATTGCACGGGCCCTTGTCTGTGAACCCAAACTGATCATCATGGATGAACCGTCGCTTGGGCTGGCCCCAATGATTGTGAGTGAAATCTTTCAGATGGCCGCGAGAATAAACAGGGAACAGGATGTCGCCATGCTCATCGTCGAGCAGAACGCACACATGGCCCTGTCCATTGCACACTACGGGTACATTCTGGAGAACGGCAGAGTAGTCCTGGAAGGTCCAAGCACGATGCTTGGGGAAAACAAGGACATAAAGGAATTCTATCTCGGGCTGACGGAAATCGGGGCAAGGAAGAGTTTCAGAGACGTCAAACACTACAAGAGACGAAAGCGGTGGTTGTCGTGACACCAGACCCAACAACACTGCTGAGCGTGTCGAATCTGAGCATGGCATTCGGAGGGATTCGGGCCGTCACGGAGGTCTCGCTCAATGTGGACCGGGGCGAGATCTTCTCGATCATCGGCCCGAACGGGGCGGGCAAGACCACGCTTTTCAACTGCATAAGCGGAATTTACAGGGCGCAGTCGGGCACCATTGCCTTTATGGGGCATGAGCTTCGCGGTCTAAGGCCTCACAAGATCGCCAGGCTGGGAATCGCCCGGGCGTTCCAGAACGTGGAGTTGTTCCAGGGAATGACGGTGCTTGACAACCTTATGTCCTCCCGGTCCCATCTGCTCGACTACGGCTTGCTCGAGGCCGTGATCTTTCTCGGCAGATGCACACGTTTCGAAATTGCATCGCGGGACAAGGCCGAGGATGTCATCGAGCTGCTTGACCTGCAACGATACAGGAAGAGTCTTGTGGGAGTGCTTCCCTACGGCATCCGCAAGAGGGTTGAACTGGCCCGTGCCCTCGCCATGGAACCGCATATCGTGCTCGTGGACGAACCGGTGAGCGGCATGAACTTGGAAGAATCCGAGGACATGGCTCGATACATTCTGGACATCAATGAGGAACTGGGTATCACCGTCGTCCTCATTGAACACGACATGGGGGTGGTCATGGATCTTTCGGACAGAGTCGCGGTCCTGAATTTCGGCGTGAAGATCGCCGAGGGAACCCCGGGAGAGGTTGCCGTCAAGCAGGAAGTGATCAGTGCATACCTTGGCGAGGAAAAGCACCGGCACTCTAAGTGCTCTATGGCGTAAAAACGGTCGCACATTTCTAAACACGCGGTAGCGTCCCGGCGTCTCTGCCGGGCGAGAGATAGTAAGTTGTTTCCACTAAAGAATACCCAGCGGAACGCGGGGAGGCCGGCGCTACCAAAGCAGGCCTTGCGGCCTTGGATACGACACCGTAATTAGGAAGCGGGGCACTTAGTGCACGGTCGCCTAATGGAGTATGCACAATGCGGCCATGGGAATGTGGCGGAGAGAGAGGGATTCGAACCCTCGGTAAGGCTCAACACCCTACACTCGCTTAGCAGGCGAGCACCTTCAGCCGCTCGGTCATCTCTCCGCTTCGGCCTATCCCTACAGCTTATTGGCACGTAGTAAGGATGTCAAGGCTTTTCGTCATACCGGATCCCGGGGGGAACGCGAAAGAATTCCTGTGGGACCTCTTCAAAGAATCGCGACACCCGCATGGGAATCAGGCCGAGCCTTCTGTCGAGGAATGTCCTTGGAGCAAGCACCACCAGGTTGTGCATTGCCCGGGTCGTTGCCACGTAGACGAGCCGCCGCTCTTCTTCGAGATCCTCGGGCGAGCGTTCCGCCATGGGAGACGGGATGCGGCCCTCGGCGGCCCAGAGGAGTATCACGGTATGCCACTCCAGGCCCTTGGAGGAATGAATCGTGGAGAGCACGAGGGAATCCCGGGGACCTTCAGACGTCCCTCCGTCGTCATCCGGCGGTTCCAGCGCCATGTCGTTGAGAAAGCGGTTCAGGCTCCGGTAGGGTAGCGTCAGATTGGCCAGATGCTCCAAGTCGCTCAGGCGTTTGGGGTAGTTGTCGAACTTCTCTTTGAGGAAGGGAGCGTAGTACTCGTTGATCAGTTCGACCTTCTCGGCTATGCTTCCTTGCGAATCCTTCAATTCGTGGAAGAGCAGGAGCAACTTCCAGACGGCGGGTGCATATTTCCGGTCTGCCGGGACCAGTTGCGACGGCTCCCGGGGAACGCCGCCTTCGGCAATCTGAGCCGCGAGCTTCATGGCCGTCTTGTCGCCCACCCCCGGGAGCAGCTTGAGAATACGCAACCAGCTCAGCCGGTCTTTGGCGTTGTTGATCACCTTCAGATGTGACAAGACGTCCTTGATGTGCAAGCTTTCGAGAAACTTGAACCCGCCGTATTTGACGTAGGGGATGCCGTTCCGCGTAAGTTCGCCTTCGAGATCGAACGAATGGAAACCGGCGCGGAAGAGGACTGCAATGTCCTTGAGCGGAATACCGTGTCCACTGAGTTCCTTAATGCATTGGATGGCGAATCGGCTCTGATCCCTCTCCGTCATGGGTCTGGCCGCCATGGGCTTCGGCCCGTCCTCTTTTCGGGTATACAAATTCTTGGGATAACCCGTGCAGGCGCGCTGGATGATGCTGTTGGTAACTTTGAGTATCTGATCGGTACTGCGGTAGTTTTCCTCGAGCTTCACAATCTTCGTGCCGGGAAAGACCTGGGGAAACTCCATGATGTTGGTGAAATCCGCTCCCCTGAAAGAGTAGATACTCTGTGAATCGTCCCCCACCGCCATGACGTTGTCGTGCGTCGATGCCAGCAGACGCACGATGCGGGCCTGCAGCCGGTTGGTGTCCTGGTACTCGTCCACCAGCACGTGTTGCCATTGATTGGAGACTTGTTCCCGCACACGGTCGTGTTCTTCCAACAGACGGATGGTGTTGACCAAGAGATCGTCGTAGTCCATCAGGTTGTTGATTTTCTTGTGCTCTTCGTAAGAAATCCGGATCCTTTCCACGTCCGGCGCGTACGGGGCAAGATGAGGATACCGGTCGATCAGGACGTCGCCCGCGGTTCCGCCCCCGCCGACGGACCGGCTCAAGACTTCGGCAATGGTGCGGTTCTTGGGAAAGCCCTTGAGGTCCTGGATGGGGGGCGAAAGGCTCTTCTTGGCCAGATCTATGGCTTCGTGAGAGTCGCCCTGGTCCATGATGGAAAACGCGGAATCATATCCCAGGAGGGAAGCGTATCTTCGCAGCAGGAGGTTTCCCGTGGAATGGAAGGTCCCGCCGGCGACGCGGGATGCCCTGGAGTCGAGGAGAAGAGCCGCCCTCGACAGCATTTCCTCGGCCGCCTTCCTCGTGAAGGTCAGCAGCAGGATGGAAGAGGGGTCGACTCCCTGTTCGATGAGCCGGGCAACCCGGTAAACCACCGTCCTGGTCTTCCCGGAACCTGCTCCGGCGATGACGAGAATCGGTCCGCCGGGTGCGGTTACCGCCTCAGCCTGAGCCGGGTTGAGATCGGCCTGATAATCGATGTAACTGATCCGTGGCTTGTCCATGATGTGCATTCCGTTAAGGTTAATCATTCTAGCGTGTTTTTTCAAAGAGAAAAAGCGTCTTTTCAAGAAAAGCGTGGCCAAAAGCCGTCATTTGTGATATGCTAACTTCGTCGCTGGAATTGTGGGGGAGGTACAATTCAGATGAGAGAGTTCGAAGGAGGATTGTGTGAACAATTCAGCACAGGTGGTAGCTTGCCCCCTTTGTCACAATCATTTTTCTCATTCACGCAGAAACGTAGGCCGTGATACCGCGGTCTTCGGATATGGCTTGGATTTTCGCGTCGTTCCTCGTGACTGTAACATTTCTTCCGACGTGGTGACCTGCCCGGAATGTTTTTACACGTCCAGGGTTCAGGACACCAACGGGAGCGTCCCGGGTCACGTGAAGGAGTTGGTTCGCACCAAGGATTACATCAATGTTTTCGAGGCCCGGCACGGCGAGGACGTTGCGGCGCGAAGTTGGATCGCCCTCATGTCCATCCTCGATGCAAAACGTCTCAATCCCAGGGATCTGGGGATACTGAGCCTGAAGGGCTCATGGGTGGCCAGGGAACTCGGGAGCCTGAAAACAGAAGAGGAACTCCTGACGCTGGCCGACAAGTATCTCGATGATGCCCTGCGACGCGGTCTCACCAAAGGCGACCCCGGGATGAACATCTACATGCTCGGCGAAATCAACCGACGGCGAGGCGAGTATCTGCGTGGAAGAGAGACACTGACTTTCCTTGGAAACAATCCCCGGTACCGCTATCCTGCACTGCTGCTCACCGTTTTGATTGAAGAGGAAGACTCCACCCCTTATTGGTCACACCATGCACCTGACCGGATGGAGAGACACTCACCGGGCTTCAAGGGCTTGTTTCCCGCATTGAGGAGTATCCCGCCAAGAAAGATCGACTTCACGCCCGATGAACTTCGGGAAGAGTCGCACCGGCATGACGAAGACGACGGCCGGAGGTTCTAGCACGGCACCACTCAACGGATGAAAGACCCCGGACATGCGAGGCCGGCCAAATCCCCTCAAGTCGCAGGCATTGACCCGGAGGGGAAGCCCGAGCGTCCATGACTCACGGCGCCTCGTCGACGGCCGCAAATCAAAAATGTTCATGCGATTCCAATGGCAGGGCGGTCCGGCGTACGGCGGGCCGCCCCGCCGTTCCCGCGCACCAAAGGTGAGGAGTTCACGATCATGAACCCATGGCACCCATTTCCCGGCCTTTTCGAGTGAATTTATCCCATGAAAAGGCAGTCATGGTTGAAAAGGGCGCGCCATCTTGGTATTCTGCCGTACTTTGACATGAACGTATGAAATTACCGATACGGAGGAAATTGGATGAGACCGTATTTCGAGAAAATGGCCGAGTTTGGAAAGCCGCTTCCGGAATCCAAGAAAAAGGACACCGATGAGAATGTGGCCCAAGCCATGGCCGTAATGAAAGAAATAGAAGAAAGTGTGGAGAAGGTCAAGGCGGCCGGGCTCCCAACGGAAAAGATCAACAAGAGGGGTCAACTTACCGTCTGGCAGCGTTTGGATTACCTTTTGGATCCGGGCACCTGGACGCCTCTGCATTCCATCTTCAACCCGAAGGACAATGAAGAAGGCTCCACCGGCGTCGTTGACGGGCTGGCAAAGATCGGCGGACGATGGGCCGTCGTCATCGGCTCCGATAACAAGGTTATGGCCGGTGCGTGGGTGTCGGGACAGGCCGAGAACATCCTCAGGGTGACGGACCTGGCCAAGCGGCTTCGCGTTCCCCTGGTGTGGCTGGTCAATTGCTCCGGTGTGAAGCTTACCGAGCAGCAAGAGGTATACCCCGACAGACGGGGAGGGGGAACCGCCTTCTTCCGGCACGCGGAACTCGAGAAGCTCGGAATCCCGGTCCTTGCGGCCATATACGGGACCAACCCTGCCGGGGGCGGATATCACGGCATCAGCCCGACCATTCTTCTGGCGCACAAGGACTGCAACATCGCGGTAGGCGGTGGTGGAATCGTGAGCGGAATGACCCCCAAAGGCTATTTTGATGTGGATGGGGCCGAGCAACTCATTGAAGCCACACGACACTTCAAGGAAGTACCTCCGGGCAGCGTCGCCATCCATCATGACAGTACGGGATTCTTCAGGAGCGTGTTTGAAACCGAAGAGGCGGTGCTCGACGCGATCAAGGAGTACATGACGTACATTCCCGCCTACAACCCGAAATTCTTTAGGGTGGCCGAGCCCGCGGAACCGCGCCTCGATCCCGAAGAGTTGAATCGTATCGTCCCCTTGAATCAGAAGATGATCTACAGCTTCGACGACGTGCTGTCGCGGCTTGTCGACGCCGGCGAACACATGGAGTTCAAACCGAAGTACGGTCCCGAGGCCTACACCGGCCTGGTCAAGATCGACGGTTTTCTCGTGGGGGTCATCGGGAATAAGCAAGGCTTCCTGGGGATGAAATACCCCGAGTATGCTCCTTATCCCGGAATAGGGGGGAAACTCTATCGCCAGGGCCTTATCAAGATGAACGAATTCGTCACGTTGTGCGGCAGGGACAGGGTTCCCATCGTTTGGTTCCAGGATACCTCAGGCATAGACGTGGGAGACATTGCGGAGAAGGCGGAGCTGCTGGGATTGGGCCAGTCGCTCATCTACTCAATAGAGCAAACCGACGTGCCCATGATGTTGGTGGTCCTGAGGAAGGGGACTGCCGCGGCCCATTACATCATGGGAGGACCGACCGCCAACAATCATTGCGCCTTCAGTCTGGGGACCCCGAGCTCGGAGATCTACGTGATGCATGGAGAAACCGCGGCCGCTGCATCATTCGCCCGACGTCTGGTCAAAGAGAAGGATGCCGACCGTCCGCTGGATCCCGTCATCGACAAGATGAACGCACTCGCCAAACAATACTACGACCAGTCCCGTCCGATCTATTGCGCGAAGAGAGGGTTCCTGGACGAGATCGTATCCTTTCCTGAATTGCGTACGTATATGAAGGCGTTTGCCGGATGCTCCTATCAGAATCCCGCTTCCATATGTCCGCACCATCAGATGATGCTTCCCAGAATCATCAAGGGATAGGCGCCCGTTCCATTTTCCAAGGGCATCAGGGAAAACACTACCGGGGGCGCGGCATGCCGTGCCCCCGGATTCCCGGACATCTCCGGACCTTCACTCCCCCCGCCGCATAAACCAACCGCTTCCCCCATCAACAGTTTTGTGTGTAGATAGTACGTGGTATGATTAACCGTCTTTCACTTGGCGACGGATGACCCATGGAAGCTCCGTTGCACCCATTAACCGGGGGGGAATGTGGTCGATGCAACGTGACAATCTCTGAAACCGAAGAAGGATTGGATTTCCGCTTCGATTTGTACTCAGTTGTCAAGGCTGCCCTGCCGGGGCAACCGCATACCCGAACAGAACAATGGTGAGGTCGGCATGAGCGAAGTTGTAACTGTCAAGAACACGGGATTGCGAGGCGTGACCGTAGCGGACACCAAAGTGAGCTTCATCGACGGCGTAAAGGGAGTCCTCATCTACCGGGGGTACCGGATCGAAGAATTGGCGGAGAGGTCGACATTCATGGAGACAGCGTTCCTGGTTCTCAACGGGGAATTGCCTACGAGAAAGCAACTGGAAGCCTTTGAGAGCGATGTCCGTGACTCGGGAAATCTTCCGGAATACGTCGTCCCTTGCCTGCGCACGTTTCCGAAAGACGCGGATCCCATGGACGTACTGCAGGCCGCAGTGCCCATGTTGGCCATGGCCGATCCCGATATTGTATCCGAAGACCGTGACGCCAATGTGAGAATGGCAAAGAGGCTTATAGCCAGGATGCCTGCGGTAGTCGCGGCCTGGGAGAGAATCCGCAACGGTAAGGAACCTCTCCCGCCCGACCCGTCTCTTTCACATGCGGCAAACTTCCTGTGGCAGATCAAAGGCGAGAAACCAGACGAAGAGACCGCCAAGGAACTCGATTGTTGCCTTATTCTCCATGCAGACCACACGTTCAATGCCTCGACGTTCGCATGCCGGGAAGTCTGTTCTACACGGGCACACATGTACGCGGCAGTGGCCGCGGGCGTGGGAGCGCTCTCCGGAAGCTTGCACGGCGGAGCCAATACCAGGGTGATGAAGATGCTCCTGGAACTCGAGAACGAGAAGGACCTGGCTGCATGGGTGAAGCAGAGGATCGACCGGGGAGAGCGCATCATGGGCATGGGGCACGCGGTGTACAAGACCATGGATCCCAGAGCGAGTTATCTCAAGACCATGGCGGTGAAGCTGGGAAAGAGAAAAGGCATGGAGAAGTGGGACAATCTTTCCAAGTCGCTGGAGAAGATCGCCATGGAGGAATTCGAGAGGCGCGGAAAGACGGAGATCCGCCCCAATGTGGACTTCTTCAGTGCGCCGGTCTATTTCATGATGGGTATCCCATTGGATCTGTTCACGGCAATCTTTGCCGTTTCACGGATCGCCGGTTGGTGCAGCCACATCATAGAGGAGAAATTCGCGGAAGCACAGGACAAGCCTGCGCTGTACAGACCGGCCGCGGAGTACGTGGGAAATTATTGCGGTTTGATGGGCTGCGAGTACGAGGCTGCGGACAACAGGGAGGCCGGATAGATCCGCAGCGAACGGGAGGCACAATGAAATTCCAACACGATGTCGTAATCGTCGGGTCCGGACTGGCCGGCCTCCGCGCAGCGCTGGAGGTGACCGGGGAAGCGGACGTGGCCCTCGTAAGCAAGGTGTTTCCCACGAGATCTCATTCAGGGGCGGCCCAAGGCGGAATCGGTGCGGCCTTGGGGAATGAGGAACCCGACTCCTGGGAATGGCATATGTACGACACGGTGAAGGGAGGCGATTATCTGACCGATCAGGATGCCGCAGAGGTCCTGGCGAAGGATGCCCCCCGAGCCGTGTATGAGCTGGAGCACCTGGGGGTTCCCTTCAACAGGACTCCTGAGGGCAAAATCGCCCAAAGAGCCTTCGGAGGTCATACCAAGAATTTTGGAGAGGCCGCGATCAAACGGGCTTGCCATGCCGCGGACAGAACAGGCCGCGTCATACTGGATACGCTGTTCGGGGAAGCGGTGAAGAGGGGAATCAAGGTCTACGCTGAATATCAGTTGATCGATATGGTTTTCGAAGAGAACGCGGTCGCCGGGGTGGTGTTGTACGAGCTTGCCGCCGGGGCGGTCCATACGGTTCGGGCCCGTGCCGTGATGCTTGCCACCGGAGGGTTCGGCAAGGTCTTCAAGACCACTTCCAATTGTTTCGCCAACACGGGCGACGGCGTCTACTATTCCTACCGGTCCGGTATTCCGCTTCAAGACATGGAATTCGTGCAATTCCATCCCACCGGCATTCACGGGTTGGGGGTACTCATCAGTGAAGCGGCGAGAGGCGAGGGCGGCATCTTGCGCAACCGGGACGGCCAGCGTTTCATGGAAGAGTACGCTCCCACCATAAAGGACTTGGCCCCGCGTGACATGGTGTCGCGGGCCATAATAACGGAGATACGCAACGGCAGAGGGATAGACGGAGGCGACTACGTTCATCTCGACCTGACGCGCATAGGCAGGGAACGTCTTGCGGAAAAACTCTCCGACATTTCATCTTTTGCCAAGATCTATCTCGGTGTCGATACCGCCGTCGATCCCATTCCGGTCAGTCCCACCTGTCACTACATGATGGGCGGGATCCCAACGGATCTGGACGGCCGGGTCCTCGGTGCGGACCTTAAACCCTTTACGGGCCTTTACGCAGCCGGGGAGTGCGCATGCGTATCGGTTCACGGGGCAAACCGCTTGGGGTGCAACTCCCTCGTGGATCTGGTGGTTTTCGGCCGGAGAGCGGGCAAGGAGATCAGGAAGGACCTGGCCGGTCTTCCATGGCCGAAGCCGGCACGTGATCCGGCCGATGAGGCACTGCAACGGATCGAAGGTATCAAGACCAGGCGGCGCGGTGAGCGTGCCTCTGCAATCAGGACCCGGTTGCAGCGGTTGATGAGTGAGGACTGCTCCGTGTACAGAACCGAAGCCGGACTCAAGGAAGCACTTTCTCAGGTGGAAACGCTCAAGGAACGATACGCGTCGGTAACGGTGGATAACACGGGATCGTCATTCAATTCGGACCTCCTCGAGGCTGTCGAGCTCGAATCACTTCTGGGTCTGGGGGAAGCCATTCTGCTCTCCGCGCTGAACCGGCGGGAAAGCAGAGGCGCGCATTTCCGGGAAGACTACCCGGAGAGGGACGACACACATTGGCTCAAACACACGCTCCTCCGGAAAACCGAACACGGTACGGAGATTTCTTACAAACCCGTAAGCATTACCCGTTTCGAACCAAAGGCGAGGACGTATTGATGAATGTAAAGTTCAAGATATTCCGTTTTGACCCGGAGAAGGATTCGGAACCGTATTATAGGGCATATACCGTCGAAGCGGACCCCAGCGAGCGCGTCCTGGATTGCCTCAACCGGATCCGATGGGAACAGGACGGCACCTTGAGTTTCCGCATGTCGTGCGCTCACGGAGTGTGCGGTTCCGACGCGATGAAGATCGACGGCCGATGCGCCCTTGCTTGTCAGAAACTCGTAAAGGACCTCGAGGGGGACGAGATTCTCGTCGAACCTCTTCCCGCTTTCACGGTTCTCAAGGACCTTGTGGTGGACCTGACGCCCTTCTTCGAAAAGGTTGACCTTGTACGGCCGTACCTCATCGCTTCCGATCCGCCGGAGAAGGAACGGCTTCAATCGCCGGAAGACGCCCGCAGGATGGAGCAGTCGATACGGTGCATCCTGTGCGCGTGTTGCGTTGGACAGTGCCCGGTGGCAAACGGGAACGGGGAGTTTCTGGGACCGGCCCCTCTGGTTCAGGCATTCCGGAGGATCTTCGACACTCGGGACGAGGCACGGGAGGATCGCTTGAGACAACTGAATTACCCGGACGGCGTTTGGGCATGCGAGAATCATTTCGAGTGCACCCGGGTCTGCCCCAAGGAAATCGCCGTCACCAGGTCCATCAATGTAATGAAAAGGGAAATCAAGAAACTGGTATGACAACCGGCAGCCGTTTCAGTTGAAGGTCCTCCGGGGTTGGTCCAGCACCTCTCTCACTTTGGCGGAGAGGCTGGTAACCGTGAAGGGTTTCTGGAGAAAGTGCACTCCCGGTAGGAGCACTCCGTGCTGAACGATGAAGCCCTCCGTATAGCCCGAAACGTAGAGAACGGCCATTTCCGGACGTTCCGGCGACAGGTGGGTGTAAAGCGTCTTGCCGTCCATTCTCGGAAGGATCACGTCGGTCAGGAGGAGATCGATGTGACCGACATATCCCCGCGATACCGTGAGCGCTTCATCCGGGTTGGAGGCGGCCAGGACGCGATATCCAAGCATCTCGAGAACTTCTGAAGCAAGACTCCGGACGATTTCTTCATCTTCCACCAAAAGCACCGTTTCAGCTCCATATCGCTCGGAAGCGCGGATCGGCGTCGTCTCCGAGACCACGTCGGGGGTCTGGTCCACTGCCGGCAGATAGACCTTGAATGTGGTGCCTGTCCCGGGTTCGCTGTACACCGCCAGGTGGCCGTGATGCTGTTTCACGATACCGTAAACGGTGGAGAGCCCAAGCCCCGTGCCGACCCCCTTCTCCTTGGTAGTAAAAAACGGGTCGAAAATCCGGGAGACCGTGGCGCTGTCCATGCCGCACCCATTGTCGCTAATGGCGATCCGCGCGTACCTGCCGGCGGTCACTTCGGGTCGGCCTCGTGCATACTCTTCGTCGAGCACAGCGTTGGCAGTCTCCAAGGTCAGGCAGCCTACGCCGGGCATGGCGTCCCGGGCGTTGACCGCGAGGTTCATGAGGATCTGTTCGATTTGGCTCGGGTCGGCCTCGACCGGCGCCAACGACTCATCCAGTCTCATGACCAATTCGATGTTCTCTCCGATGAGCCGTCCAAGGATCTTGGCGAACTCGGTGATTGCGCTGTTGACGTCGATGACTTTGAGCTCCAGGTTCTGTTTTCTCCCAAAGGCCAGTAATTGACGGGTGAGAGAGGCTGCCCGCTCCGCTGCCCTGCCGATCTGGTAGACCTGTTCACGGTAGTCGGCATCCTTTGGGATCTTGTGGAGCAAGAGATTGGAATAACCCATCATGGCCGTCAACAGATTGTTGAAATCGTGCGCCACTCCGCCGGCCAACTGACCGATGGCTTCCATCTTCGATGCCTGTCGGAGCTGTTCCTGGAGCCGCTTCTGCTCGGTTATGTCGCTCATGACGACGATTAGACCCGCCGGCTTGCCCTCGTGGTCGAGATAGCGGGAGGCGCTGATGCTTATATCGAGAACGCGTCCGTCCTTGGTGGTCCTTTGGGTATGCAGGCCCCGGCACGGCTCTCCGCCGGCCAACACCCCTTGGATGGCCTGCGCGGTCTTCTGTCGCTCCAAATCGGGGATGTTGGGGATGCGGCTGCCTTTCACCTCTTGTCGGGTCCAACCGAAAAGGTGAGCAAAAGAATCGTTCAGATACAGGACTCGCCCTTCGATGTCGTGGACCACCACTGCGTCGGGCGTAGAATCCAGCAGCGACCGGTAGAGCTGTTCCGCCCGTTTGGCTTCGTCATAGAGTTGTCTGTACCTCTTGCGGCTTTCCAACAGAGCCGCCTCCGCCTTCTTGCGCTCGGTGATGTCCTCCACGGCGGCCTGGCATCCGTACGTTGCATCATGCAGCAGGAGTATGGGGGCGGCGATGATCCTCACGTGGGACTGCTTGCCCCCCGGGCTGAGGTAGGGCAGTTCTTCGGTGACCACTCGCTTTTCTTCGAGGCATGTCTTGACGAGATCGGATATCCCGGCTGCCTTGAGAGCCGGAAACGTGAATACGTTAAGGGCCTTGGCGGCTTGTGCAGAAGGCGGACCGAGTATTTCCAGCAGCTTCTGGTTTACGTCCAGGATCCGTCCCGTGGAATCGATTGAAAGAATCCCTATGGGGGCATTGTCCACCAGTGACCGGTACTTTTGCTCACTTCTCCAGATGGCTTCTTCAGCCTCTTTCCGACCCGTAATGTCTTCGAGAATGCCTTCGATGAGAATCAGTTCCCCATCATCGCCGTATACGGGCCGAGCGTGAATGGACACCCAGATCTTGGTGCCGTCCCTGCGAAACATCTGCGTTTCCAAGGTGGGGACGGACTGGTGTTCACGCATCCGGGCAACGAATTCTTCGCGGCTCCCGGGGCATACGTAAACCTGGCGCCGGACATCGGTCACTTCGGCCATTAACTCTTCGGGCGACCGGTAACCGAGGATTTGTGCCGCGGCAGGATTGGCATTCACAAAGCCGCCGTCGGGGGTGGTTTGGAAGAGCCCTTCGACGGCGTTCTCAAAAATGCCCCGGTACTTCTCTTCGGCTTTTCTCCGTTCGGCCACTTCCAGCCTGAGCCGGTCGTTAACACGTTTTAGTTCGGCAGTCCGCTCTTCGACCCTTTTCTCCAGTTCATCTCTGGCCTTTTGCAGAGCGATTTCCGCATTCTTGGCCTTGATCGCGTTCGATACCGTCACGGGAAGGATCTTGAGGTAGTTGCCGTCCGGATCCTTTATCACGTAGTCCGAGGCACCGGCCTTCATCGCCTGTACCGCAGTTTCTTCGTCGCCTCCACCCGTAACCACCACGATGGGAACATGGCCGGGAACATGATCGAACAGATCGAATGCAGTGCCGTCCCCGAGAACGAAATCCATGACAACGACGTCGTACGAGTCGGATCCCAGCCGGACTTTGGCCTCTGCCACGGAGCCCGCGCAGTCATACTCGTACGGCAATTCCTCATTGCGGACAAACCGTTGGAAGGCCATCCGGTCTATCCGGTCATCTTCGATCAGGAGGAGTCTGATCCTGGATTCTTCCACGTTCTACGCCTCACGGGGAATTTCACTGAGTGTCCAATAGATGTCTATGGTCCTGACAACCTCTACGAATTGCAGGTAATCCACCGGTTTGATGATGTATCCGGCGATGCCGAGATTGAAACTGTCCACCTTGTCCTGCTCTTCCTTCGATGTCGTAAGCACCACCACGGGAATGCGTTTGAGTTCGACATCTTTCTTTGCGACATTCAGGAACTCTATTCCATTCATCCTCGGCATGTTGAGATCGAGAAGGATGATGCTGGGCTTGGGATTGCGCGAATCTCTCAGGTAGTGCAAAGCTTCTTCACCGTTTCCCACAACGATGAGGGAGTTCGCAATGTGCAGGTCCCTGAAGGCGCGCTTCACGGTCATTGCGTCCACCGTGTCGTCCTCAGCGAGCAGGATGGGCCTTGGATCTCTCATTTTCTCTCCCGTCGGTCCGGAATTGTGAAACAGAACGTGGTCCCTTTGCCCAATTCCGATTCCAGCCAGATTTTCCCCCCGCCCAACTCCACGATTCTTTTCACGAGTGCCAATCCTATCCCCGTGCTTTCGGATTCATCACGAGGTGCCAGAGTCTGGAAGATCTGGAAAATCTTGTCGAAGTACTTTTCTTCAATCCCGGAACCATTGTCGGAAATCCGGAACGTCCACTGATCGTCTTGGTTCAGACAACTGATTATAACCTTGCCGTTGGTCTTGTCCATATATTTTATTGCGTTGTCCAAGAGGTTCTGGAACAATTGAGCGAGCCGAGTCGGTTCTCCTACGACAACGGGCAATTGGGTTTCTATATTAATTGTAATGTGTTGTGGAGGAGACACCAGGTCAATCACATCTCGGGCCAGAGAGTCCAGATCTACTTCCCGTTCCCGTTCCCTTACGCGTCCGATACGGGAATACTGAAGTATACCCTCTATAAGCCCGTGCATCCTCCGGACCCGTCCCATAAGCAGGTCGATCTGTTCCTTGCCCTCTTGCCCCAGCGCCTCGCCGTAATCCATGCTGATCCAGCCGGCCAACTGGTTGATCGCCCGCAGCGGAGCCTTAAGGTCGTGCGATACGGCGTAGGCAAAATCCTTCAACTCTTGATTCGCGGACTCCAACTCCGCCGTACGCTCCGCCACCCTCTGCTCGAGCCTTTCGTTCAGTCTCCGGATTTCCAGTTCCGCTCTCTTCCGCTCGGTTATGTCGCGGCCTACCACGCATATGTGGGATGGTCTTCCTTCCAGGTCTTTGAGAAGATCTCCCGTGAATTCGTAGGCTATGCGTCCGCCGTACCTGGTCAGGAGCGAGGCCTCCAACGTGGCATGGCCATGCGCGATTATCCGGTTGAGGGCGTCGAAGAGTTTCGGGTGCTCGTCGGCCGGGAAGAACTGCACTGCAAACATCGCCGCGATTTCTTTGTCGCCGTACCCGCTCGCCGCGGCAATCGTCTTGTTCCAGCGAAGCAGTTTCCCTTTCAGGTCAAAGACGAGGAACGCATCCGTCAAGGTGTCCATCGCCCCTTCGATAAAGCGTTTTTCGCTTTCCAATGCATCGTGGACCTGCTTCCTGTCGGTGATGTCTTCCAGGATACCCTCGTAATAGAGCGGTCGGCGGTCCCCATTCCACACTGTGGACGCAGTGATGGAAACCCAAATCACGGCACCGTCTCTGCGGTGCATACGGGTCTCGAAACGCTCGGCCCGACCCTCTTTGTGGAACAAATCCTGCAACTTGTCACGGTCCTCGGGTTCGACGTACAGTTGAGTCCGGATGTCGGTGTAGGCTTCCAGAACGTCCTGGGGCCCGTCGAATCCCAGGATTCTCGCCATGGCGGGATTCACGCTCAAGAAGCGTCCCTCGGGAGAGGACTGGTAAATGCCTTCGATGGCATTCTCGAATATGCTCCGGTATTTCTCTTCGCTCGCGAGGAGAGCTTCGCGGTCTTTCTGCTGCTCGATGGTCCGCTTCTCGATGGTTCCGATCATCGAGTTTAGGCTGCGCTGCAAGTTTCCGATCTCGTCTTCAGACACATTCGGGGCAATCCGACGCGCCAAATCACCCTGTTCCACCGCGTGAATACAGTCCAGGGTTTTTTCGATCCGTGCCGCCAGGCGGCCGACGAACAGAGTGGACACCACCACCAGAATACCCATTATGCCCAGGGCTCCGAGCCCGACGCGTTCCAGGTACCGAGTCTTCGCCCCCAGCATCTCGGCAAGGGATACCGACTGGATTACCAGCCGATTCCCGCCGGAGACAACCTCGAATGCGGCAAGATGCGTGGTGCCGGCCAGGCTCAACTTCATGAAGCCCTGCTTGCGCCGGAACATCTCGGCCACATCGGCGACGCCGGGCGACAAACCGGGGGGGCTGCCCGCCGTGAACAGAAGGTCGTTCGGCCGCTCAAGGATGAAAAGCCGTTCCGTACCGTTGGTTCCCCGCGCGTCAAGATAATCCCTAAGGCTTCCGAAGGAGCGCGACGGCTCCGTATTGCCTGGAGACCGGTTTGCTTCGGCAGGGTATCGGGTTTCCGGCGGGAGCCTGCGGAGAACATTGGAGAGATCCCTTCGCAGGAGACGTCCGTTCATCTCGACAATGATCTCATCGATGGCAAGCATGCCCACGACAACGATCGAGGCCGTCAAAGCCAGAAGAACGGTCACGGCAAGGAGATTGAGTTTTGGTCTCAGCTTCATAAGACACACGTGTGCGTGGGCCATGTGCCGCGAGTCGCGAAAGAGGCGTGACCCTCATGAGGAGAGCAAGGTAATCCACTTCCTACGAAATCTGCCGTCCTACTTCTTGGAACGTAAGAAAGTCGGGAAACCGGGATAAGGCAATTCGGCATTCTAGGGGAAACCGGCCGGGTTCGTCAAGATCCTTTTATCGTCGTGCAGTCAGGCTTGATATATTGGCATTTATGTCAGGTCTTTTCTTACCCTCTCAAGCTCCGCCGCCGAAAATTCCGGAACATTCCGGGTACACCATAGGGAGAAGGAACGACAGCGCAGGAGGCCCATCAGTCTGGATTGCAGAGCGAACCGGCATACCAGCATGCAATCAAATACCGATATATCAAGGCTGACCCGGGAAACGGCATCTCGTCCATCGAGGATGCCCACGGGGATCTCGTCAAAGTGGACCGTGGATTTTGGAACCGTCTTCGGCTTGACAGCAGCGAGCGTATCGGTCACATTGAGGCCGGACTGGGCCGGTTAATTCGAGTATAGGGTTCGGACCGCAGAGAAGCGTGGGAATGACCGAACAGGGTATTCCTTAGTGCTCCACGGCGTAAATACGGTCGCACATTTTCGTCTCGCTGTCTGCTCGGGTGCCGGCAAGAACAAGATCCGGGCACGGAGGCCCGGGCTACGAAGAACAGAGACCTAGCCGGTCGTACACCGTGGGACGGGCGTCCCTGCCCGTCATCTTCCGCGGCTCAGGTTGTGCGACCGCATTTGTGCCATAGAACACTTAGTAATCAACGGCGTAAGTACGGTGACGTATTCGTGTGAACACGCGGCCGTCAAATTTCTCAACCAAAACCGCGCCGGCCGGGAAATCTGCGACCGTACGTATGAAACGCAGCACTTAGCTTTCTTTGAGTAGGAGGATTTCACTTGAACCAAACCGACACATCGGTTTTTGACCTGACTCCCTCGGAAAAGCTGCAGCTTGTGGAAGATTTGTGGGACGACCTTGCGGCCACTCCCGAGGCGGTACCACTCCATGACTGGCAAAGAAAAGAACTGGCCCGTAGAAAGAGCAATCTCATGAAAAACCCTGCTTCCGGACTCACGTGGGCGGAAGTCAAGAAGAGGGTTCGCAGTCCTTATGGCCGCTGAGTTGATTCTTGCACCCGAAGCCGAGCAGGACATAGCGGAGACTTACGCTTGGTATGAAGAGCGTCGGATCGGTTTGGGGGAAGAGTTCTTAAGTTGCGTCGAGGCTTGTGCGGAAGCGATTCGCCGCACGCCCGACATGCATCCGGTTGTGCACGAGACGTATCGGCGAGCGTTGGTACGTCGTTTCCCATACGCTATTCTGTACGAACACTCGGAAGGAACAGTGACTGTCTACTGTGTGTTTCATACCTCCCGTGACCCCAACAAATGGCGCCGGGGGCTACCTTGAGCAGGGCTGGTGGTGGGGGCATTGGCATTTGTGTCGGGCTTCTTCTTACCTTCTCAAGCTCGGCTATCGGACGGGGATTGGTGGAATTCGGGGGACATAACCCTGTTTTTCACACCGGACGCTTTCGAAGGGTCCCTGGTCGTCCCTTGGTCGGGTCCCGGACCGTCGGGCTCTCAACGGTCGTTACAAAGGATCCGTCGCCCGGGGGTCGTTTCGTCCGCGTTGCCTGTCGAAGTTTCTTCATGGGACCGTCTTCCGCTGCCGGCAGGAACCTCTCCCAATCGGTGACAAGTCCCGGGAGCCTCCGATCGGTTACGCCGGCATCATCTGACGATGCGCGACAGACCAGCCATGGTTGAATCCTCATTGCAGAGCAGCCGCCTTTCCCAAGAAATTAGTGTTATGTCCCCTGAATTCGCTGGTTTGACCGGGTGCGCTCATCACCGTGGTTCACGAGGGCTATCGGTGGCATTCTCTGCTCTTTTGTAGGGCTGCTGTTTACTGTAACCATCCGGTTTGCCATGAATGTCCACTGGGATTGGCGTCACCTGGCTCTTGCGGCTGCTGCCTTCGCCGCTCTCTTTTTCAAGCTGGATATCCTCTGGGTGGTTCTTGCAGGAGCAGCGATTTCCGCATTTGCTTTTTAGGAAAATTTTCAGGAGGATAGTTTTCGGATCGGGAGTGAAAAGCATGATCCTGGTAAAGGCATTCCCTTCCGCGGGTTTTCTCGTTCCAAGCTGTATAATAAGTTGTGAGTTCGCCGGCCCGTTGGCCGGCATTGCCAGGAAGAACCCACCGGACAAGGAAGTGAACTGTGTGGATTGTTAGACTTGCGTTAAGCCGGCCCTACACCTTCGTGGTCGCGGCCCTTGTGCTTTTGTTGCTGACCCCTTTCGTGGTGCTTCGCACGCCGACGGACATTTTTCCGGAGATTAACATCCCGGTCGTGAGTGTGGTCTGGTGGTATAACGGCCTGAGCGCCCGAGAAGTGGAAGAGCGCATCGTCTACAACCACGAGCGAATGATCAGCACTCTGGTCAACGACATCGAGCATATCGAGTCCACCTCCTACAAGAGTGCCGGCGTGATCAAGGTATTCCTTCAGTCCGGCGCCTCGGTGGAGGCGGCGCTAGCGCAGATCACAGCGAGCGGACAGACTATTTTGCGTTGGCTCCCGCCCGGTTCGACTCCACCGTTCATCATAAAATACAATGCCGCCAGTGTCCCCATCCTTCAGTACAGCTTGGCCGGCAAGAAGTTCTCGGAGCAGGAATTGCAGGACATGGCCATGAACCGGGTTAAGGTCGGCCTCTCCACCGTGCGGGGCGCTGCTGTGCCATATCCTGCCGGCGGCAAGGCGCGAGTCGTTGCAGTTGACATTGATCTTGCGGCACTGAAGGCGAAGAATCTGGCCCCGCAAGATGTCGTCAATGCCTTCAATGCCCAGAATTTCGTCCTTCCCAGCGGATCGGCTAAGATTGGCTCTACCGAATACGATGTTTCGATGAACAGCAATCCGAAGGTGCTCGCCGAATTGAACGACCTGCCCGTCAAAACGGTCAACGGTGCCGTGATCCGCGTCGGCGACGTTGCGTACGTGCATGACGGCTATCAGCCCCAGCAAAACGTAGTCCGATTGGACGGCGTGCGTGGCGTGCTGATCACCATCCTTAAGACTGGCTTGGCATCGACCCTCAGTGTCGTGGATGGAGTGAAGAAAGCTATGCCGAGAATTCTGAGCGACCTTCCACCCGAGCTGGAGGCCAAGGAATTTGCCGACCAATCGCTTTTTGTACGAGCGGCTGTAAACGGAGTGGTAAAGGAAGGAGTTATCGCTGCGGGGCTGACGGCGATAATGATTCTGCTCTTTCTCGGCTCCTGGCGCAGTACCTTCATCATAGCGCTATCGATTCCTCTCTCGGTTTTGACATCCCTTGCCGTGCTCAGTGCCCTCGGCGAGACCATTAACCTGATGACGCTCGGCGGTCTTGCACTGGCCGTCGGGATTTTGGTGGACGATGCGACGGTTGAGATCGAGAACGTTCACCGCCAGATGGCGCTTGGCAAGCCCAACGTCCAGGCGATCCTCGATGGGGCACAGGAAATAGCTCTTCCGGCGTTCGTCTCGACGCTTTGTATCTGCATTGTGTTCGTGCCGATGTTTTTCCTCACCGGAGTTGCACGCTATCTCTTCGTGCCCCTGGCCGAAGCGGTCGTGTTCGCCATGCTGGCAAGCTACGTGCTCTCCCGAACCCTGATTCCAACCTTGGTCATGTGGTTTTACCGCAACATCGAGTATCGCGGCCACGCAGCCGATCCCGACTCGGTTGCGCTTTGGCTGCGCCCGTTTGTTATTGTGCAGAACCGTTTTGAGCGCGGCTTCGCCCGATTCCGGGAAGGTTACCGCAAACTTCTGGGTACGGTGCTTGAGCACCGCACTGTCTTTGTGATCCTCTTCCCGGCATTTTGTTTCGGCACATGGCTTCTTATCCCCCAACTCGGCCAGAACTTCTTTCCGTCCGTCGATGCAGGCCAGTTCAGACTGCACGTTCGCGCGCCCGGAGGGACGCGTATCGAAGAGACCACCCGGCTCGTAGACCGGATCGAGACCGCTATTCGAGAGGAAATCCCGCCTGGGGGGCTTGGCGGCATGCTCGATAACATCGGCATTCCCAGCGGCGGCATTCCGCTCGCCTACATCGACAATGGCCTCACGGGAACTGGTGATGCAGACATTCTCGTTTCACTGAAACACGGACACCAGCCCACTGACGCTTACGTGCGTCGCCTGCGCACCCGGCTCAACCGCGATTTTCCGGGGACAACCTTCTATTTCCTGCCCGCTGATATCGTAAACCAGACAATCAATTTCGGGCTGCCTGCGCCCTTCGATATCCAGATTGTAGGCCGGGATCGAGACAAGAGCCGGGCAATCGCGGCGAGCCTCGTTGAGAAAATCCGCCGGGTGCCGGGGGCTGTCGATGTGCGCCTGCAGCAACCGGCCGACCAGCCGGAGTTCCACTTCGCTGTCGACCGCACCAAGGCATCGCAGATCGGACTTACCGAGCGCGATGTGGCCAACTCAGTGCTTCTGAGCCTGAGCGGCAGCAGTCAGGTGCAGCCAAATTACTGGCTCAATCCGAAAAACGGCATCCAGTACCTCGTGAACATCAGGGTCCCGGAGTACCCGATAGATTCACTTGCCGCAATCAGTGCCATCCCGGTGAGTGCCAACCGGCCGGGCAAGAACGACGCCCAGATTCTCGCAAATCTCACCTCCATAGAGCGCGGGAAAGGGTCGCCCATTTTTTCCCATTACAATGTGATGCCGGTAATCGACGTGTTTGGCGGCGTGAGCGGTCGCGACCTGGGCGGCGTGCTGCGAGACATCAATCCCCTCATTGAACAGGCGAAGAAGGAACTGCCGAAGGGGAGCTTCATCATGCTGCGCGGCCAGGCGGCTACGATGAACTCCAGTTTCACCGGCCTCGGCATCGGACTGGTGATGGCAGTGGCCTTCGTCTACCTGCTTCTGGTCGTAAACTTCCAGAGTTGGCTCGACCCGTTCATTATCATCACAGCGCTCCCGGGTGCACTTGCCGGAGTGGTGTGGGGACTCTATCTCACATTCACAACGTTGAGCGTTCCCGCATTGATGGGGGCAATCATGAGTCTTGGGGTTGCAACCGCAAACTCTGTGCTGGTAGTGACCTTTGCCCGGAACAATCTCCGGCAAGGCCAGGACCCGCTGACTTCGGCCTGGGAGGCAGGCGTCGGCAGGTTGCGCCCGGTGCTCATGACGGCCCTTGCGATGATCAGCGGTATGCTCCCCATGTCGCTCGCTCTGGGCGAAGGCGGCGAGCAGAACGCTCCGCTCGGCATCGCGGTGACCGGCGGCTTAGTTCTTGCCACCGTGGCTACGCTGTTTTTCGTGCCCGTAGTGTTCAGCCTGTTGCACCGTAGCACACCGAGCGGTCCCTCGCCAGAGGAACTCCGTTTAATCGAAATCAATGACTGAAAAGGTTTTGCCATGTATTCAGCGCAAAATGAGCCAATGGGGCCGGTGCAAACTTCGGAGCCTAAAGCGATGATCCGGAGATCTCCGGTCAGGTCCTCACTAGCGGCAGTCGTTATTGTAGTACTGATCATTACCGGTGTGGTTGCCGGACTCATACCGCGGTCTCGTCAGCAAACTGCGTTGGCCATTGAGACGCGGGCTCTTTCCGTTCCAGCCGTCACCGTGGTCTCACCAAAGCCGGGCCAATCCGGATCGGGCTTGCCGTTGACTGCTGAAATCAAGCCCTGGGTCGAAGCGCCCATTTACGCGCGCGCCAACGGCTATCTTAAACATCGGCTCGTGGACATTGGTGACCACGTCGAGGCAGGGCAGCTTCTGGCAGAAATCGACGCACCTGAACTCGATCAGGAGTTTGAGCGCGCCCGAGCACTACAAGCCCAAGCTGAAGCAGCTCGTGAGCTTGCCAAGATAACGTCGGCCCGCTGGGCGGGTCTCTCGAAGACGCGCGCTGTGAGTGATCAAGAAAACGAGGAGAAACAGGCTGACTTCAGGCTCAAGACCGCCACCGCCGAGTCAGCCCGTGCAGAGGTGCGCCGACTAGAGAAACTCCAGTCGTTTACGCACCTTATGGCTCCTTTTGCCGGAATCATAACGGTTCGCAATATCGATTCGGGGGATCTCATCGTGGCGGCCGGCGGCAAAGAGCTTTTCCATCTGGCGCAAACGCATAAGCTTCGGGTATTCGTGCAGGTACCCCAGGCGATGGCACGAAGCATCAGCGTCGGCCAGACCGCCGCTATGACTATTCCGGAGCTTCCCGGCCGGACATTCCCGGCCAAGGTGATCCGCACCGCCCGAGTGATAGCGGACGATTCGAGGACCCTCCTGGTGGAACTCCATGTGGACAACCCCAAGGAGGAGATCCTGGCTGGAGGCTATGCCCAGGTGCGCTTCATCGAGGCAAAAATGGAGTCCGCTATGACGCTTCCGGCGAACACGGTTTTGTTCCGTACGGAAGGGCCGCAGATTGGCGTCGTGCAGGAGGACGGAAAGGTCGAACTGCGCACCGTGAAGCTCGGGCGAGACTTTGGTCAGATGATTGAGATACTCACGGGCCTGGATTTGAAAGACCGCGTCATCGTAAACCCCGCGGACTCGCTTGCAAGCGGGGCCACAGTGTCCATAACCGAAACGACCCAAGCGAAAAAGGGCCGGTAAAAATACTTTAATGCCCTGATCGACTCTTGGCGGGAACTTGCCGGATCGCCACCGTCCCGGCACCGATGGGTGACAGCTTCTGCGATCGCAGGAATTCGGGGACACAACACTGTTTTTCACACCGGACGCTTTCGAGGCCTCCCTGGTCGTCCCTTGGTCAGGTCCCGGACCGTCGGGCTTCAACGGTCGTTACAAAGGATCCGTCGCCCGCAGCTCGCCCCGTCCGCGTTGCCTGTCGAAGTTTGTTCCTAGGCCCGTCTTCCGCTGCATGCAGGAACCTCTCCCAATCGGTGACACGTCCCGGGAGCCTTCGATCTGTTACGCCGGCATCATCATCTGACGATGCGCGACAGACGAGCCATGGTGCAATCCTGATCGCAGAGCAGCCGCCTCCGCCGGAAAATGAGTGTTGTGTCCCCAGATGTTATGGCTTTCTTTCCGTTCGGCGGCGCGGGTGAGTCCTTGTTCGGAGATTTGAAAGGGCACGGTCGAGAGGTCTTTCAGTTCTTCACCGATACCAAGGTGGTTATCTCTCGATGGCTCTAGGAATGGCTTGACCACGGAGGG
>JAZDHD010000181.1:0-4062 GCA_043806215.1 Pseudomonadota bacterium
GTCAACAGGCTGGTGCGCGATCATATCGTCGATCCGGAGTGGCGCTTCCACGTCAAGCGCTACATGAGAGGCGAAATCGGTTCAAAGGAAGTCTATGAAATGGTCGGTCCGTCAATGCGTATGGACCGGGCACAATTCCATGAGTTTGTGCGGCAACATGCCGAACTGGATCCTGCGTTTCCCTCTTTCCTCCAGTGGGCGCGCAACCTGGGGATTGACGTTAAGATCGTCTCGGACGGCTTTGACGCAACCATTCATGCCCTGTTTGAGATGCACGGGATTGAAGGCATCGAGATCTTCGCCAACCGGCTGGAGTTCCGGGACGACGCGCGGTTGTCGCTTACCAGTCCCCACTGGAATCCGGAATGCGCTGTGTGCGGCACCTGTAAGCAGGATATTGTGCAGAAGTTCCGGAGCCGGTACCACACGATCATCCTCATCGGCGACGGTGAATCCGACAGGCACGCGGCCGAGGAGGCCGATGTCGTCCTTGCCCTCGAGGATCTGTTCATTTACTGTGCCCGCCGCGGTATTCCGGCCATAAGGACGGATGGTTTCCACGAAATTCCGCATCTTCTCACCCGGGTTATTGAGGCAATTGCCTTTGATATGGACGGCACGCTCATCGATTCCCTTCAAACCATCACCGATTCGTTCAATCACATGTTCGCCGCCCTGGGTTATCCTCAAATGACGGTTGAGGAAGTTGCCCGCAAGACATCGGTCTCCCTCAAGGATTTCGTTCAATCCTATCTCAAGGCCGATGAGGTGGACCGCGGCATCGACCTCTTTAGCGCTTGCTACGATGCAATTTGTCTCGAAAAGGCGAGCCTGATTCCCGGAGTCGCCGAGACGCTTCAATCGCTGGACGGCACCATCGCCAAGGGGGTTGTCACGAACAAACGCGGAAACTATGCGCGGAAACTGGCCGATCACTTTTCCATCGCCGGCTGCATGGCGCGCATCATTGGTGCTCAAGACGGGTTCAAGGCCAAGCCCGCGGGCGACATGTTTGAAGAGTTTATGCGTTCGGTCGGGTCAAGCAGGAAAAACACCATCTACGTAGGGGATTCCCCCATCGACATCGAGGCGGCCCACAACGCCCGCATCGATGCCTTTGCCATAGCGGGCCCCATCTTTTCCGCCGAGGAGTTGGCTCTCAAGGGGGCGCGGCGGGTCTTGACGAGTATCAACGAATTGCCCACAGCCATCCGGCCGGTGATCCCCTCTGCTGCGAACAGGCAGCCACCGCTCTAGCGGACGCCCCCGCATATGCTCCGCACCCATTACCCGTCAACATCGGCACTCCACCACGTGAGCGTTTTCCTCCAAGTCCTCCGAAATGCCAGCACAGTCGGGTACTCGATGGGGGGGCTTGGTGGGGAGCAAAGTGATTGAACTGCCGAGAGACTTCTCATGTCGTATTGCCGTAGCAAATCTCGGTGCCTCAGACAACGTGGGTTGTGTTTCGACCTTGCGGCGACAATTGCGCTGCTTCGCAGCCCCCCCAAACGTTTGCGCATCGTGCGCTCTTCGTACCCAATCTCCGAGGCGAAGCCCCGGAGTGCACGTCATTGCCGAGAGCTTTCGTGATTCGTTGCGGCTTGCCGACAGATCCAAACCTTGGAAACAATCGTCTGGGAGGACTGTGCGGTGCAATCCATCATTCTGAGGAAACAAGACTGGGGAGAAGCCGACGAACTGGTCGTCTTCCTGGCCCGTGACCTCGGCCGGCTGACCGGTGTGGCAAAGAACGCAAAGAAGAGCCGGGTGCGGTTTGGAGGTCACTTGGAACCCATGGCTCTGGTCGACCTCCAATTGCGGTCTCGGAAGAGAGACGACCTTGTGTGGATTGACGAAGCCCAGGTTATAAACGGTTTTCTCGGAATCAGATCCAACCTGGCAAAAGTGGCCAAAGCGTCATATCTCTTCGAGGTCTCGACAATCTTTCTCCCTGAAGGCCGGCCCGAGCCTGCCGTCTTCAGTTTTCTGGTTGGTTTCCTCGAAAACCTTCAGACAACTGATCCCGGTTCGCTTCTCTTCTTGCTGGACGAGCTCCGGCTCTTCGCATTGCTGGGCTATGCTCCCCGGTTTGATGCATGTACGGTTTGTGGTGGAACCTTGGAACGCGGCGAGGACGCCTTCTTCTCCCACATTCATGGAGGAGCCTGTCATCCGAGATGTGTCGAGGAACCGGAGGCGAGAAATCTGCCGCTTGCACCAGACACGCTTGCGGTAATCAAGAAAGGCCTGGCCGTGGACCGTGGGGTGGCCGAACGGCTGAGGTTGAACAGGAAAGGGCTGGAAGAGCTGCGAAAAGCTCTCTCGGCGTTCGCCCGAAGCCAAAGGGGTGCTGAGATCAAGTCATTGTTGTTTCTGGAAGACATGCATCTCTGGTAATAACATCATTGGAGAATAGTGAATGAAAAGCCATCGCAAGGAGTTGTGGTTCAGTATCCTCGGCCGCAGAGAATTCGTGAACATCACACCGGACGTGCAACAAGCCGTGACCGAGAGCGGAGTAACCGAGGGCTTGGTACTGGTCAATGCCATGCACATCACGGCGTCGGTGTTCATCAACGACGACGAGTCGGGTCTCCATCAGGACTACGAGAAATGGTTGGAAAAACTCGCTCCTCATGCACCGGTCGGTCAATATCTCCACAACCGTACGGGTGAAGACAACGGCGACGCTCACCTGAAACGCCAGATCATGGGCCGGGAAGTCGTGGTGGCCGTCACTGACGGCCGGCTGGACTTCGGCCCGTGGGAGCAAATCTTCTACGGAGAGTTCGACGGCGGCCGCAGAAAACGTGTGCTGGTGAAGGTTATTGGGGAATAGAAGAGCGACTGGAGACGTGTGATGGTGGGTGGATTCCCGCCGTGTCCGGGAGAAGAGTCCGGCAGGGAGGCTGATGCGTGTTGCCGGCGGAGACGGCGGGTGTAACGTCCGACCCGGGCAGACGGCCGGTCCTACCGGTAATCGCAAGGCATTCGGGCAGAGAGCCGGGGTGGCACGCGTTCCCGGGCCGCAGCCCGGAAACGCAAGAGAATCACAGTCCCCAACGAACAACCCGCAGTATTGAGGACGCTTTCTCAATCTTCAGAGAGCGCCCCCCGGTTTTCATGCGCGGAAGTGAGAGCGAGAGCTAGCCCGAGTTCCCCAGTTATGGAAAGTCAGGGCTATTTCGATTGTGTGTTCAAGTGGTTATAGCAGAAGTCTCCTTACCCTAAAAGGGGTATTTCATCTTTTTTCAGGCCAAGGATCTCCAGGAGCTTGTCTTGGAGATCCGAAGTCTTTGTCAATACGATCTGGGTTCTTTGTTTTTTCTGACCGCGCTTTTTGGGATAGATGGCGGCTACCTTTCGGATATCATCGAGTTCGGAGAGGAACCGAGGCATGGAGAGGTTGATGCCTGCCTGTCTGACCCGGCGATAGGCCAGGGCCCTCAACAACAGGGCAATGGAGCAGTACAAGCCATGAACCCTGATCTTTGAGTCGGTCCAGTGGTGAAGCGGCCACCAGCTTCCCGTCCGCCGATCCTTCATTTCCTTGAAGACGTCCTCGATCATGAACTGACTGCGATATGCCGATATGATCGCTTCATTGTCCCAGTCCTCCCGATCCGTGACGATGATGTTCTTGCCAAGGTAGGTTTCCGCCAGTTCGGCGAGGGCTTCAGAGTCAAGTTCATAAGACAACCGTGGCACACCGTCGCGTTGGATAACGGTCGTCTTGATGATACGGTTCATATGTTGTCGGCTCAAGGCGCTCTTGCATTGGGTCTCAACGGAGTGCTCCGTGGGGGCCTTTCCTCCCTTGACAATGCCGTTGGCTCGATCTTCCAATCTTTGGCGCAAGATTGAGAGTTTCTCAAGGGCCTTTGAGATATCATTCTGAATCGTCAGCCATTGGCTGTCATACCAATGCGCTTTCTAACAAGTGACTCTCAGGTATGGAAAATTGGTCATTGAGCGAACCGTTTCGGGATGGCTTTCCAGTTCTCTCAGCCGATGGCAAAGTGCGACCTCCAGTTGATCAAGCGATTTGAATGCCCTGTT
>JAZDHD010000182.1:0-4851 GCA_043806215.1 Pseudomonadota bacterium
CTACTCGTGCCTTAAACTGGGCGTCATACCTCTTTCGCATATCCGACTTCCAAGCCTCCTTGAATTCCCCCCCGGTGTTCTACACCTCCAAGGTAGGCTTCTCAACCTTAACCCCCTGTCCAGTTTTCGGGGTCCATTATAAAAGGCCATAGGCGATTCTCTTCACATTGCCCTATCGGCCGTACATGGAATTGAGTATCTCCTTACCTGGAACTGTCGTCATATTGATAACGCCGAGACAAAGCCGATAATCAGGAGTGTTTGCCTGACAAACCGGTATGGATATCCCGAAATATGTACACCACGAGCACTCATGGGAGTATATGAAAATGGCTGATGAAATCATTGAGGAACTTTGGAGAATCAAGGATGACATGGCAAACGAATGTGGATACGATGTGAAAGCGTTCGTCGTCCGTTTGAAAGATAAGAAACACGTCAATGAGAGGCCGGTCGTTGACCTTCGCTCTATCAGGCAAACCGCCGACCAAGAAGTGAATGCGGTCCCGAACCACTTCGATTCAATTTAGCCGCTGCGGGGAGCCCATCGCCGTCACACAAGGCGCGTGAATTATCGAGAGGGATGGAGAGCGCACCTACGGCAAGGCCGTTTCAAATCCCATACGTGGGAGGGAGGATCGTCACAACGCGGCTCGAAAGCGAGCTATCCAGAGTATTGCAGGAATTCCGGGGACACCATACTTAATTCGTAACAAACGCGTCAGATGCTCCGACAGCGGTTCGCTTTCAAACGAGTAACACGTGCTCGAGCCTTATTCTGCCGACTGCGGCGGATTTCCTCCGGGACGGACGGTGTAGGCCCGACTTCGCTTTACGGGAGTTCCGGGTAAGCCATACCTAATTCCTGAGAAACGCATGTGGTCCTCCGTGTTACCGTCATGGGTCAAGTCGCACGAATAGGAGCTCCGGGAATTCTTCATCACGTGATCCGGCGAGGTCATCGCAGGCGTCCGACCGGAGAGCAGTTGAGGAAACGCTCGAAAGGGTAATTTGGGTTAAGCGCTCCACTAGCGACACAACCTGAGTCATGCTATGATGATTTCGAATCCGGGATGCGAGGAACAACTGCTTAACCAAAATGTCCGAACCCAAGGGACTTCCCCAGTGAGGCCGACATGAGCGAATTGACAATAAGTATTTCGGAAGACAAACTGGCCAGGCTCAGGGAAAAGGCCTCCGCATGCGGCGTCAGCGCGGAAGAGCTCGTGCGCGCCGGCATCGATCGCTTGCTCGAAGGTCGTGAAGACGATTTCGAGACGGCAGCGACGTACGTGCTCAAGAAGAACGAAGAACTATACACAAGGCTGGCCTGATGCGTTTCTTGTCGTCGGACGAAGCAATTTAGCTTCATGAGCGGGTCAATGGCCGAAAGCCCGAGACATCGATTTTTTCAGGACCCGATCCGAATCATCTTACGGGAGGAACTGGCATGTCGTCTGCTTATCAGGAGATTGAGGAACAGGCGAGGAGCTTGTCGCCTGAAGAAAGAGCCCGCTTGGCCGAGTCTCTTCTTGAATCCCTTCAGCGCGAAGGGATAGCCGAAGTCGAGGCTGCATGGGAACAGGAAATTGAGGCGCGGGTGGCCACATACCGTCGCGGCGAAGAAGAAGTGATTGATGGGGAGACGGTTTTGGCCGAACTCCGGCAGATCGCCCGATGAAGACCGTTCGGTTCTTGGCCGCTGCTCGTCGCGAGTTATTGGCCGAGGTCTTGCATTATAGGGAATTGGAGCCTGGTCTGGGGACGAAATTCGCTCGGGCGTTCGAACAGGCCCTCGCCATTGCGGTCCAGTTCCCACTAGCCGGCTCTGCTGGTCCTGCGGCAACCCGGAAGGTCCTTCTTAAAGGTTTCCCTTTTTCAGTCTATTATTCTTGAGGAAACCGATGCAATCGTCGTTGTCGCTGTGGCCCACCATGCCCGCCGTCCGGGCTACTGGATCGATCGTGTCGGCAGTGGTTGAAGACCAACGAGCATCGATTTGTGGTATCCGGCATAATGAGCGATCCGGCTATCTGGGTGATGTCGTCGGTTCTCTGGGGGTGTCCTTTTAAATTCATGACCCATTACTCAATGCGTGGTTGTACCCCCCATGAGTCTTACCTTCCGGCTCTATCCGTGCTCCGGGAAGCAGGTTATCCGGGACGTTAGCCCTAGGAGAATAGAAACTATGCTTACTTTCTCAGAAATCTTTGTACCTGGAGGTTTTCCGCGCCACACATACAATCCTCGTAAGGCTTTACAGTTGGAAGACAAATTACGGGAGGTCACCAGGAATCTATGTAAACTGGCAACCATAACTGGTCACACCAAATCCGGTAAAACTGTACTTGGTCGATCAATCTTGCCGAGAGAGGAAAGCGTGTGGGTCGATGGGGGAGTTGTATCACAAGAAGATGATTTCTGGCACGTGATTATCGAACAGCTTGAGCTGTTCCAAGTGACTCAAGAGCAATCACAGAGAGAAACTACTAGCAATCTTGTTGCGAAAGGCTCTGCTGGAGCAGATTTCATAGTGGCAAAAGGAAGTGGCGAACTGTCAGCCTCACGGGGAAACAAGCGTTCGACTGGCTCCTCATCATCTCGGTCGTTATCCTCGCGTGTGGTTGCACTAAACGGCTTGCGTGATGGCAAAATCCCACTTGTTATCGACGACTTTCACTACATTCCCTTTGAATTGCAAGGGAGCATCATTCGTGCTCTCAAGCCCCTGATCTTCGATGGACTACCGGTTGCAATTATCGCTATTCCTCATCGGCGATATGACGCCATGAAGGTCGAACGTGAGATGACTGGGAGAATTTTCCATATCCCAATACCTTTTTGGTCGGAAGACGACCTTCGCTTTATTCCCCAAACGGGCTTTTCGTTGCTCAATTACGACATAAAACCCGATGTTCTGGGGAGACTGGCCGAAGAATCGATTGGTAGCCCTCACTTGATGCAGGACTTCTGCCGAACAATCTGCAGGCTTCGCAATCTCTGCCGCTCAGCAACTATTACACAGCTCCCGCTCGACGAGAAGGACCTTCCAAGGGTTTTCCAAGATGTGGCGGAAACCATCGGCAGACCAATTTTTGAGAAGCTCGCAAAGGGACCGCGCCAACGGACAGACCGCCTTCCGAGAACTCTTAAGGATGAAAGGCAGGTGGACATTTACGAGCTGGTTCTACATGCCTTAGCTCACCTAAAGCCTGGACTGGTGACCCTTGAGTATGAACACATACGAACGGCCATTCGGGATGTGACGGCTACTGCAATTCCTCAACTCCATGAGATTGCCCGAGTGCTAAAACATATGGCGACAATTGCTGCAACAGACCTTAGTTCTACCCCGGTAATTGACTTTGAAGAATCCGAGAAGAAGCTGCACATCACTGACCCGTTCTTTGCTTTCTATCTTCGTTGGGGGGAGCTTGCTCGCTAATGCCACGTACAAACGGAACCGGCACTGTCGAGTGCTATCACATTGATAAATATGATCAAGCGTCCTGAGCACGACGAACTGGCAGCTGGGCGGTGATCTTAGGGGCATGGAATGCTGACACTTACTGGGAAGATAGTAATTGAGTTCCGGGTACGCCATACTTAATTCACGACAAACGCGTCAGATTCTCCATGATACCGTCATGGATTCAAGTCGCACGAACAGTGGTTCCGGGAATCCGTCATCATGTGAGCCATCGAGGCACTCGCGGGGAACAGCTTCTCGTGTCATGAGGATTACCACGTCGATGTTGATTTGCCGGCTCAATGGCGCACGAAGCTTCACGTGGAGATCCGGGCGTCCTGTCTCATGCCGAACCATGTGCACTTGCCGGCAATGCCGGACTCGAAGGACGGTTCGGCAAGAGCGGTGGGGCAAGCCCATCGCCGTTACACACGGCACTGGGATTTTCGAGCTAAGGGGATCGACTTGCCTCTTGGCTCATGGTGGGCTTCCTTCGGTCCCCTCCACTTTCCTCTTCAAGCTCCTGTCGTTCGCGATCCTCAGCTTCATGCGAGAAGCTGCACTGCTCACGCCGCTCTAATGCTTCCAGTTCAAAAGCTTCCCCAAGGTTGTCGGCGTCCGACCGGAGAGCAGTTGAGGAAACGCTCGAAAGGGTAATTTGGGTTATGCACTCCTCTGGCGACACAACCTGAGCCATGCTATGATGATCTCGAATCCGGGATGCGAGGAGCAATTGCTTTTCCAAAATATCCGCGCCCAAGAGACTTGCCCAGTGAGGCCGACATGAGCGAATTGACAATACGTATTCCCGAAGAGAAACCGGCCAGGCTCAGGGAAAAGGCCTCCGCATGCGGCGTCGGCGCGGAAGAGATCGTGCGCACCGGCATCGATCGCCTGCTCGAAGGTTCTGAAGAGGATTTCGAGACGGCAATGACGTACGTGCTCAAGAAGAACGAAGAACTGTACAGAAGGCCGGCCTGATGCGTTTCTTATCGTTGCACGAAGTAATCCAACTTCATGAGCGGATTATCGCCCAATCCGGCGGACACTCTTGAGAGACGCTGGAATCTTCCCGGAACTCGGATCGGATTCACAGCGTCTGATGCGACGACGGAGAAGGTGTCCGAAGGGCTCCGAAAACTCCTTACCAAATTACGTATGGTGTCCCCGAATCTCGGATCCCCGGATCTCGGGTCTTTCGTTCACTGATCAAGATCGTGGCCGGACGGGTATCTCACGAAGCCGGTTGACGGTGTGGAGAGTATCGGGATATCATATCCTCACGAACTACCAGGAGGTCCCTGTTATGGAACCCGTAACCGAACAATGGACGGAAGCTCAAATCATGCGTCTACCCGACGTACCGGGTAAATATGAACTCG
>JAZDHD010000183.1:0-12573 GCA_043806215.1 Pseudomonadota bacterium
GGTAACAGCTCGGCGCGTTCAGACTGCCCCCCAACTGGGTGGCGGTCTTCCTGATCTGTCCGGCAAGTGCCTTGTTGGTAAGTGCCGCGCCGCAATACAAATCGCTGTGTCCCCCAAGGTACTTAGTGCCGCTGTGCACCACGACGTCAATGCCGAGTTTGCAGGGATTCTGGTTGATTGGCGTCGCGAAGGTGTTGTCGATGACCGTGACCACGCCGTTCCGTTTGCCGATCTCGGCGATGTCCCGGAGACCGATCACGTTGAGCAGGGGGTTGGTTGGACTCTCAAAGAATATGACACGTGTGCTCTCGGTGAGAGCGGCTTCAATTGCATTGGGATCGGTGGAAACAAAGGTGAAGGATATGCCCAGCCGCTCGAACTGCTGCGATATGAAAGCGTGACTTCCGCCGTACACCTCGTCCTGGACGACCGCGTGATCGCCGCTTCTCAACAACGTGAGCAGTACGGTGCTGATGGCAGCCATGCCTGAAGAAAAGATAATGCCCTCTTCGGCCCCTTCCAACTCGCATATCTTTCCGGCCGCAGCGTCTTGATTCGGCGTATTGAAGTATCGCTGGTACAACCTCTCGTCGGTCCCCAGATACTCATACGCGGATGAAGTGAAGATCGGCGAATTGATTCCTTTCTTCAGAGAATCGGGGAAACCGCCTGCATGAACGCATTTTGTATCAGGGTGCATTGGTTCTCCTCATCATCCAAATCATCGTGATGTTATCCAAAAATGCCGTATTTTCATGTTATTGCGTGTACCCCACCAAGCACGTCCAGTCAACCAAAATGTCCCACAGGACACGGTCTGCAGTAGCGGGCTTTTGTACTAATAGCACTGAGAGCCCGACGCGGGCTTGCACTCCGACGGGAGCGGAAGGTATGATATGGTTACCATCTTGAAGGATTTGAGAGGTCGGCAGTGGCACCGCCAACGAACAGGAAGAAGGTTGATCTTACGTCGTTTCTGGCCGATTACACGCGGGGATCGTCGGAAGAAGAGCTTCGTGAGAAGTATGGTCTCAAGCATTCGCAGTTGATCCGCGTTGTCGGCGTGCTCAAAGAGCGCGGAATGATAGGCGGGAAGGAAGAATCCCGGCGCGTCGAGAATCTTAGGATCCGTTTCGGCAGGTCCGACGATATCTCCGGTACCGCAACCTATAGAAGAGGGGAAGTGGAACTCGATACGGGTCTGGTGCTCCACTGTCCGTCCTGCGGAGCGGCTGTCGACAGGGGAGTGGACCGGTGCGGATATTGCGGATCTCCTCTGGATTTCTCCTTTAAGGGAAAGATCATTCATTGCCCCCACTGCTTCAAGACCACGCCCGCGGACGGCAAGTTCTGTGTTCACTGTGCCAAACCCGTCAAGGGGCTAGTATCCCTGGGAAAGGTTCTTGAAGACAGATTGTGCCCGCGTTGCGGCGTACCCATGAGGGCCGTGAACCTGAGCGACTTCTCGGTGGCTCAATGTGAAGGGTGCAGCGGGGTTTTTGTTCCTCACGAGACCTTTGAAATGATGCAGGAGACGCGGGATGCCGTTATCTTCTCTTCTCAAGGTGTTGTGCGCGTTGCCATTGATCCCGGGGAACAAGTCAGGTATGTTCGATGCCCCGTGTGCCTCAAGATGATGAACCGGACAAATTTTGCCCGCATTTCCGGGGTGATTGTAGACTCCTGTCGCGATCACGGTGTCTGGTTCGACCCGGGAGAGGTCGAGAGGACCATGGAATTCATCGCAAAAGGGGGCCTGCAAAAGGCCAAAGCCGTGGAGATGGAACGGTTGAAGCACGAAGAGGACCTGAGACGGATCCGGAGCATCCCGACCGGCCGGCGGGCCGAAGGACAGTTCTCTTTCGAACCTGCCGACGATCCCATGGCAGCCATAAGCTTGATTTATGTCGTGGGAGAAATTTTCAGTCTATTCCGCAAGTAGGATTGGCAGAAAGAGTTCAGTATGACGGACAAACCCATAGTTGCCGTAAAGAGGACCAAGCCCGAAACCGTCTTGGACGATATTGCCCGAATAATGGAACAGGCCCGTTTCAGGGACTTTCTTGATCCCGCAGCCACCGTGATTCTAAAGGACAACATTTCATGGCATTTCCCCTTCCTGAGCGCCAACACCACCCCGTGGCAGCTGGAAGGAGTCGTGCGTGCACTGAAGGACGCGGGTTACCACGACATCGTCTGCGTGCAGAACGAGACCGTGGTAACAAACGCGTTCAAGGGCGAACGCATGAACAAGTACGTGCCGGTGCTTGAGAAATATAAGGTTCCCATTCTCTACAATTTCAGGGAATCGGACATCCGTTGGATCAAGTACGTTCCCAAGGCCCGGATGCGTGTGCTCGGCGGCATCTTCCCCGATGGAATACGCATTCCCGAGTACTTCATCGGAAAGAACGTGATTCATCTTCCTACGGTCAAATGCCACATCTACACCGGAACCACCGGCGCCATGAAGAATGCCTTCGGCGGTCTGCTCTCCACGAGAAGACACTACACCCATTCGGTTATACACGAAACGCTGAACGACCTGCTCGACATTCAGAAGGAGATTCACCCGGGAATCTTTTCAGTGATGGACGGAACCGTGTGCGGTGACGGTCCCGGACCCAGGACCATGAAGCCCGTGGAAAAGGATCTCATGCTCGCGTCCGCCGACTGCACAGCCATTGATGCCGTTGCGGCCAAAATGATGGGATTCGATCCCATGAACCTGGACTTCATACGTATCGCGCACGACTCCGGTTTGGGTAAGGGACGCCTCGAAGAAATCGACGTGGTCGGTGAAGACGTCTCCCAAGAAGACTGGGGCTTCACCGTAGGAAACAATACGGCCTCCCGGGTTGGAAACTTCATCTGGTTCGGGCCCTTGAAACCTTTGCAGAATCTGTTTTTCCGGACGCCCCTCGTCTACCTGTTTGTCTTCGGATCTTTTTTCTATCACGACTACATCTACTGGCCGCTCAAGGCAAGGCCTGAGATGGAAGCGTTCAAGAAAACCAGCAAGTGGGGAAAACTCTTCGATTCCTACCCGGCGTAGCCGTACGCGGTTAAGCGGGCGGGTGAGTCAGGCACCGTGAAAGAACTGGCCTTTAAGATGATCGTTCAGTTCCTTCTGCACCTGTGCGCGAATACTTTCGACATCTGCACGCCATTGTTCGATTTTCTCCAGGGCCTCCGTTTCCCAGGGAAGACGTTCTTCCGGAGCCTTGGCCAGGATGTCCCGCTCCAACTCTCGGGGCACGGGACACTGAAGCAGCCGTTGATACCGCGTCTTGATTCTTCTGATGGTGTGGAGCAACTTAAGCAGATCGTCTTTTGACAGCTGCCTGGTCTTCCCGTTGGAAGGATGTTTGGGAATGAGGTGCAGGTCCTCGAGCGGCGTGCCCTCCTTGAGGGCCTTATGAATGATTTCTTTCAACAGCTTGTAGTTGCTTTTGAAGTCCCCGGGAGGTTCGGAAACTCCAGGAGTCGAATCGGAAAATGGAAACAGCATCACCATACCTCCTAAGAGGAAATCTGACAACCGGGCGGGTCCGACAGCCCGAAGCCCGGAAAACAATTGGCTGATAACAGGTCCTGGAGCGTTAGTCAAGCAATAGTTGATAATATTTGTATATGATGCCGATCAAAAAGAAGAAAAAGAGGGATATCGCACAGTGAGAATCGCGCCCGGGATGATCCGGCGGGCCGGGAAGGTCCCTATCGTGGCGTTTTGATTGCGCATAATGAGAGCGCTTTACTTTCATGATCTCTTGTTGATAAGCTTTGGGCCGCGGGAGTGAAGAGGAGTCGTAGGCGGCGTTTTGTGCTGTGAAACCACCGCAGGCAAATCAGGAGCCCGTGTTCATCATGCGGTGAGGCCCGGGCGGAATCAGGACTGCGGTCAAGGGTCCGAAGCGACGGAAGAATCGAGGGTCGGGATCAGCTGTGGGAGTGAGAGACATCATCATCCGGGGGGCACGGGAACATAATCTCAAGAACATCGATCTGGATATTCCCAGGGATAAACTCGTCGTAATTACGGGGCTTTCCGGATCAGGGAAGTCTACCCTGGCGTTTGACACCATCTATGCCGAGGGGCAACGCCGTTACGTGGAGTCGCTCTCCGCGTACGCGCGGCAATTCTTGGAGATAATGGACAAGCCCGATGTGGACCTCATCGAAGGTTTGTCGCCCGCCATAAGCATCGAGCAGAAGACAACCTCGAAGAATCCGCGCTCAACGGTGGGGACCGTGACGGAGATTTACGACTACTTGCGTCTGTTGTACGCGCGGTGCGGAATACCTCACTGCTGGGAATGTGGACGCCCCATAACCTCCATGACCATCCAGCAAATGGTGGATAAGGTGATGGAACTTCCGCCGGGATCCAGGATACACCTGCTGTCGCCCATTGTTTCCGGGAGAAAGGGAGAGTATCAGAAAGATCTCCAGAATTTGGCTCGAGAAGGCTTTGTACGGGTGAAGATCGACGGGGAGATGCGGGATCTGTCCGACGAGATCAAGTTGGACAAGAACAAGAAGCACACCATAGAAGTCGTGGTGGACCGCCTGGTGATCAAGGAGGGAATCGAAAAACGGCTTGCGGATTCCATGGAGATGTCGGTACGGATGGGACGGGGTATCTCTATGGTGGAGGACCAGGAAGGCAGCGTTCACCTCTTCAGTGAAAACTTCGCGTGTCCCGAACACGGAGTGTCCATCGGAGAAATGGCCCCGAGGCTCTTTTCGTTCAATAATCCGTTCGGCGCCTGCGAAACCTGCAGTGGTCTCGGATCTCTTATTCGGTTTGATCCCGACCTGGTAATCCCCGACCGGAACTTGTCCGTTGGAGACGGAGCCATTGCTCCTTGGGCGAACCGCAACTCGATTTTCTACCACCAGATGATCGAATCGCTCGCGAATCACTTTTGTTTCGATGCACATACTCCTTTCGGAAAGCTCCCCCCGGATGTCCAAACCATGCTCCTGCAAGGTTCCGGTAACGAAGAAATAGACTTCGCCTACGAAAGGGACGGGAGGCGGCATTTCTTCCGTAAGCCATTCGAAGGGGTGTTGCCAAATATGGAACGACGGTACCGGGAATCCGACCGGGAAGACCTCACCGATGAATTCGCCCGGTACATGAGCGCCACCCCCTGTCCTTCGTGCGATGGGGCTCGGTTGAAAAAAGAAGCCCGGCATGTTCTCGTCGGCGGGATGCCCATTCATAAGTTGACCGCTCTGTCCGTGCGTGAGGCTGCCGAATTCATGGAGAACCTCGAGTTGGATGAGCGCCGCATGGAAATAGGCCGCCGCGTGATCAAGGAAGTTCGCGATAGAATTGGATTTCTGGAGAAGGTGGGACTGGGGTATCTCACATTGGACCGGTCATCGGCTACGCTTTCCGGCGGAGAGTCCCAGCGCATCCGGCTGGCAACGCAAGTGGGGTCTTCATTGGTGGGAGTGCTCTACATACTCGACGAGCCAAGCATCGGCCTTCATCAGCGTGACAACCAGAGGCTGCTCTCGACGTTGCAGGACCTTCGCGATCAGGGGAATTCGGTGCTGGTGGTCGAGCATGATCCTGAAACCATCCTCAGCGCGGATCATGTCATCGATATGGGTCCCGGAGCGGGGCGCATGGGAGGCGAGGTCGTGTTTTCCGGAAAGCCCGAGGACATTCTTATTTCCGATGTCTCCCTTACCGGCAAGTACCTCTCGGGCCGGGAGCATATTCCCATTCCGTCCAAACGCCGCAAGCCTGGAAGAAAGAAGCTTGTGATCAGGGGTGCACGGGCGAACAATCTTCGGAATATCGACGTTGCCATACCTCTGGGACTGTTTACCTGCGTTACGGGAGTTTCCGGATCGGGCAAGAGCACGCTTGTGGTGGACATCCTGCACAAGGCGTTGGCTCAACGGCTCTATCGGAGCAAGGACAAGGCCGGTGAAATGGATGGGTTGGAGGGCGTATCCTTCATCGACAAGGTCATCGACATTGATCAGAGCCCCATCGGAAGGACCCCTCGGTCCAATCCCGCGACCTATTCGGGCGTCTTTACCTTTGTCCGCGATCTGTTCGCGAATCTGCCGGAATCACGCATGAGAGGCTACAAGCCGGGTCGGTACAGTTTCAATGTCAAGGGCGGCCGGTGCGAAGCATGCCGCGGGGACGGCATTATCAAGATCGAGATGCACTTCCTCCCGGACGTGTACGTCAAATGCGATGTGTGCAACGGCAGGCGATATAACCGGGAAACGCTGGACATCAGGTACAAGGGGAAGAACATCTCCGAAGTGCTTGATATGACGGTAAACCAAGCGGCGGAGTTCATGGAGAACATCCCCTCCATCTACAACAAGCTGAGGACAATACAAGCGGTCGGGCTCGGGTACATCAAATTGGGGCAGCCCGCTACGACACTGTCCGGGGGCGAGGCGCAAAGGATAAAACTTTCCAAGGAGTTATCCAGGAGAAGCACGGGCCGGACTCTGTACATTCTGGATGAACCAACCACGGGATTGCACTTCGCGGACGTGCGCAAGCTCCTGGATGTCCTTGTCAGCCTCGTGGAATCGGGAAACACTGTGGTGGTGATCGAACACAACATGGACGTGATTAAAGTGGCCGATCATGTCATCGACCTGGGACCGGAAGGCGGCAACGAGGGGGGCGCGGTGATCGCCGTAGGATCCCCGGAGCAGGTTGCCGATACCCGGGGCTCGTACACGGGACTGTACCTCAAGGAGGTTCTCGGCAACGAAAAGGGATACCATCAGTTCACGGTGGATCCGTCGTCTGCCGGAAAGGTAAACAACCCGGATCCCCGACCCCGCGAACAGCTGAGCGCCGCTCGAAAGAATACGACAAGAAAGAAGAACCCCGAGCGTACCAGGAAAACCGCCAAGCGGACCGCAAAATGATGCCGGCCGGCCATTGGGCGATAGCGGCTGTCCTGATGGTGGCGGAGCGCATGGGCAAAGCCATACGAACGCCTGCCCGTGATGTGATGTAGTCATGTGCGTGGGCTGCATGGGACAAGGAAGGCCTTCTCAGAGTCGAGGGATGACGAAATGATCCGACCTGAAAATCCCAAAGTGGGCTTTGGTCCGGATTAATGCTCTGAAAGCCTTAGATCCGCCCGCAGTGCAGCAACGGATTACGGAACACTTTTTCCTGGATCTCGTACAATAAGCCTTTTCATTAGGAAGTTGACAAGACCTCCGGAAGGGTCTACATTTGAGATTCGTGAGACGTGAGTCCCTCACTCCAACCCGCTTCGCGGGGGCAAGGGAAGAATCACGGCGCCTCACATCACCTTGAGCGCCCGTAGCTCAGCTGGATAGAGCGTCTGACTACGGATCAGAAGGTCGGGAGTTCGAATCTCTTCGGGCGCACCAAAGAAAATTTAACCAAACCGTGCAGTTAGGATATTACTACTGCGCGGTTTTTCTTTTCAACATGACCAGTGTGGTTCCTTTTGTGTCCCCCCTTGGACAAACAGCGTTTGCAGAGCCGGAACGAATCGTATGAGGCTCTCATGGGGTTGACGGTGTGAGAGGTACAACGATATGATGATTGCAGCCACCAAGGAGGTCCCTGTTATGGAGCCTATGACCGAACAATGGACGGAATCTCAGATTATGCGCCTGCCCGACGTGGGGGGGAAGTATGAACTTGTCGAAGGAGAGCTTGTCGTGGTAGCTGCCGGCCTTGAACATGAAGACGTGATTCTTGCTCTCGACCATGCGTTGAAGAATTTCGTGATAGATCACGACTTGGGACGCATCTACGGAGCAAGTCTTGGCTATTGGATGAAGAATGGCAATCTCCGGTCCCCCGACATTTCGTTTGTGGCCAAGGACAACCTTGAGGGCATGATACGTGACCGGAAAGGGTTCCTCCATGGTGCTCCCGACTTGGCAATCGAGGTTCTCTCCCCGTCCAACACGGTCCAGGCTATGAAGAAGAAGGCTCTCGAATATTTTGAGAGTGGTGCACGACTTGTGTGGCTCGTTGTTCCTGATACTCGAACCGTGACCGTCCTACGCTCCAACGGAACCGAGGCGGTCATTACCGATACTCTCACCGGAGAGGATGTTATAGCGGGGTTCTCGGTTACGATAACGGAAGTGTTCAAGTATCTGGAATAGGGCCGGTAACACGAACCGCATACGATGTTTCGCGAAAGCCGGAAGAGTGCTGCGCAGACGTACTCGAGGTCCCGGCGCCGGAACGGATCCGGAGAGAATTTGGGGGGGAGGTCGAAAGGGGGGTGTGCTACGTGTCGGGATCCACATCCCGGAAGAACCGCGCCTCCGGCTCACTCAACCCCCCAACCCGCAAGTTCCACGTGCCGCCAATTCTCGAGCCGGGCCTCCCGCTCCACACGACGGGAAGGACGGCTGAAAGTTGTCCAAGGTCTCGATAGATCGTTCGGAGTCCGGCCCCCAAGGTCCGGGCAATTTGGGAAGCCGTCAAGCCGTTGGGAGAGTTGAGAAGGAGCCGGATGATTCTCCATTGGCGGATGACCTGAGAGCCGCGGTGGTGGCGTTTGTCGGATGGATCCAGGGCGAAGGACGGATCCGGAGAGATAGGTTCCTCGGGGGAACCCGACGGATCGTTGAAGATGGTCAGGGTGTGATCAGCCGGACCACCAGCCGGCGTCCGGCGTCTGTCCCGTCGGGAGTGTCGAGAGCGTTTGCGGGATGTTCGTGAAGTGCGCATGGACTGATTCTATCATGGGGGGAATGGAAGTGCGAGCCGAGAAGGAAGAAGCGTTCACCTTTCCCGGCCCGCCACAGTGAACACCTTCCCGGCCGCTATGGCGTCGTCCTGAGTTGCAAAGTGGCGACTCAATTGTGAAGTGTTCCGGTTACAGCCGACACGTTCGGTGTGCATCAAGAAACCCTCCCTGGTTGTCCGCTGCATTGCAGGCCGTTCCGCAGCGAAGCACCAATTACCGCTGTGTGTGCTGTGCGCCTAAGTGATCTGAAACATTCGCGGTTGTGGTGCGTTTTGTGGGGTGTGAAAACGGCAAGCCCGCCCCTTGCGAAAGACCTACCGCTGTGGCATAATCCCCCGAGTCAAGGCTCACGTTTTACGTAAGGGAAAGACAGTGCCGTCGGCCGGCCCTGTAGCGGTTCGTTTTTTGGACATACGTTTTCACCCTACAGGACAGGCTGAATGGAATACCTGAGAAGATGGTTTCAGAAATCACGATACACATTTCTTTTCACGTTTTGCCGTGTGGTCCTTTTTGTGTCCCATGGCGTGAGAAAACAGTCGAGACGGGTGCAAATTGCAACTAGCTGATCCCGGTAAGGTGTTTATTTTATTAGATCAACCTTCCGGCGTCAAAGACTACGGATCAGAAGATCGGGAGTTCGAATCTCTTCGGGCGCACCGGAGAAACCAGAGCCACCGGTAATGCCTGTGGCTTTTCCTGTCTTAGGATATATTCGGCCTGTGGACGGTCGGCTGTGAGAATCGGCGTAGTGCCCCCCAAATTCGGACGTCTTCCCTGTTCCGAAGCAAGATGGTGACCGGAGTTTTTCCACATGATTGCGGCGATGAAAGGACTGAGTAAGTTATGATCTGGGACGTTCTTGCCGCCTGGACCGGGGTCGGCCTAATCTACGCATTTGTTGCCCACACATGTGCCGGTCGCCCGTTCAGGGCAATTGACTTCATCTTGTTCACGGCACTTGGGCCGGTACTCTGGGGATGCCTGTTTCTTATGGCCGTATGCTGGTGGGTGACGGGACTCGACAACCCGCCCCGAGACCCCTTGTCTTTTCAATCCAATTCCGGCTCTCCGGAGATGAAGAAGACTCTTTGATAATGAGAAGAATTCTATTTGTAAACGCTACGGACCCGCTTTCAGAGACCGAGAATCGTTATCGTCCCCTATGGCCTGCATACTTGGCTGCCTATGCCGAGAATGTCATTGGCCGAGGGCAACTGGATTTTAGGTTTGCAACTGAAGAAATCAGCAAAGAACTTCATGGCTATCGTCCCGATCTGGTGGCCATTGGATCCGTAACGCAGAACTTTGGTTATGCGCTGGACTACGCACGGATTTGCAGGAATCACGGACTGCCCGTCGTTGTCGGGGGGCCTCATGTTTCTCTGCTGCCGGAAACAATCTCCGAGAACATGGATGTCGGCTGTATTGGAGAAGGAGAACAGACGTTTACTTCGCTCTTGGAATTATTCCTGAACGAGGGCGGGTTGAAAAGACAAGAATTGGCCGGAATTGATGGGTTGGTGTTCCGTGATAACGGGGAAATCGTGAAGACCCGTCCCAGAGACCTTATACGGAAACTCGACGAGATTCCTCATCCCAAGAGAGATGTCGTTGGATATGATAGGGATTCATATATAGTATCGTCTCGGGGGTGTCCTTACAAGTGTGCATATTGCGCATCCGCACAGTTCTGGAAGACATACAGATTTGCCTCGGCTGAATATATAGTGGACGAAATCGTTGAACTCATTGGGCATGGCTCCAGCATTATCCGCTTTAATGACGACCTTTTCGCCGTGAACCGTTTAAGGCTCGGGAAGATGATCAAGTTGCTTTCGCATCGCGGATTTCTTGGAAAGGTGCGTTTTAGTGTTTCCTGCCGCGCCAACCTGGTTACTGAAGAACTGGTTTCTTTGCTGAAACAGCTTAATGTGGTCTCCGTTACCATGGGGTTGGAAAGCGGTTCCGATCGTGTTCTGAAAACTCTCAAGAATGGCGCATCCGTAGAGCACAACAGAAAGGCCTTGAGGCTCTTTAAGGATGCGGGAATCCAGGCAAATGCCTTTTTCATAATCGGTGCTCCCGATGAAACGGAGAGCGAGATTCATGAGACGTACAACTTTGTCGGGAACAACCCCGTGGGCTTCTTCGATGTGTTCCTGCTGCAACCGTTGCCGGGAACTGCGCTCTGGGATTACGCCCTGGAACACGGCCTCGTGTCCAACACTACCATGGATTGGAGCCGGCTCAGAATTGATGCGAGAAGCAACATGACCGACGCCGTCGTCTTATCTAAGGAACTCTCCCGGGAGAGGTTGCAGTCCCTGTACCGGAAGTTCATGCGGCTTCGCCTGTATAACATCTTGAAAACGCTGCCCCGCACTCCCTGGCTGAGATTTCTCCCTCGTATAGCTTGGCTCGCGGTCTCCAACGAGTTGGTGAGAATACTGAAAAAGGCTTCAAGACTCTTGGGGACGTCTCGGACATAAGGCCTCGCCGCTGATGTGTGTCGGTAAGGCGGACTTGGTCTTCCACGACGCCATTAAGCCGCGGATTCGCAACACGAAGGATTGCCCGGTCTCGAACGGTAGACTGAAGCGATTCTCGGAGAGGAAACCTGATGTTCATTCCCTACGTCACAGCAACCAGACACAGAGAATGAGTGAAGTGCAGGCCGCACCAAGACTTGCCGGACGTCTCCTCAGGCCCTTCCATCCACGACGGCCTTGCGTACCACCGAGCCGTGATACCCGTACCCTATGAATCGTACCAGCACCAACTCCCCCGGTTGAAAGGACTCGCCTGAAGCCATTGGCTCGCATGTCCGGGGATCGAAGGGGATCTCCCGCCCCGTCGCGCCGATGGGCTCCAGGCCGGCAGATTCCAGGAGTTCGGTCAACTGTCCGGCAAGCGCCATGACGCTCCGGCCGGTAATATCCTTGCCGGCCTCCAACAGCGCCGCCTGCATGCGCAGCTGCGAGAGCGGAGCGGCCAGACCGGCAAACAGATCAGTCGGATCCACGGTGGGACGGGTGCTTTCCGTATGAGCGATTTCTTCCAGTCGAGACCGTTGAGCGGCCGCGATTTCACGGGCTTCAGTGAGTTCGAGGCGCAGTTCACCGATTTCTTTCTTGAGCGCAACGACATGCGCCTGCACCGCATGTTCGCCCGACGTGGGTTTGCCGTGTACGGCCGACCACGCGTCGGAAAGACGTTCCTTGATACTCATGATGCTCCCGGAGGTTCAAAAGCGAAAATCCACCCGAATCTTGAAGATCTTTTCCGCGGGAAACTCCTCGATTTCAACGCCGGTCAGCTCGATCAATTCCTCGATGATGCGTTGCTTCTCCTCTTGAGATTCCGCGATAAGGGTGAACCACACATTGTACTCGTGTTTTCTTTGGTAATTGTGAGTGACGCCGCTGCACGCATTCACGACCGTGACAAAGGAATCGAACTTGTCGGGAGGAACCCTGGCGGCAAGCAATGTACTCACGAAGCCTATGCGCCTGGAGTCGATGGAAGCACCGACTCGCCGGATGATGCCCTCCCTCTTGAGTTTCCCAATACGGGCGAGCACTTCCCGCTCGTCCATTCCGATTCGCTCTCCGATGACCCCGTAAGGGTGGGGCTCCACCGGAAACTGTACCTGAATCTCATTGAGCAGCGCTCTGTCCCGTGAGTCCATGTATTCACCTTCCAAGATGTCGGCGGTCCGGAAGCCGGACATCCGGCCGGGACCTCGTATCGGAGCGTACCGGGCCAGGACGGCCGGACAAAGACAATACAACAAAAATGAACGGGCAGGGTGTTCTTTTCGGCG
>JAZDHD010000184.1:0-4056 GCA_043806215.1 Pseudomonadota bacterium
AGGCTGAAATGAGTGCACGAATAGCGATTATCGGAGCCGGCATAGCAGGGCTCGCCGCCGGCCGTCAATGCCGCAAGGCGGGCTTGGCCGCGACAATCTTTGAAAAGGACCCTTCGCCGGGCGGCAGAATGAGCTCCGAGGAAGTGGACGGATTTCTGATTGAGAAGGCTGCCTATACCTTCCCGGAATTTCACCGGAACCTGACCGCGTGCCTCGGTGAAACCGGAATAGCGGATTCGCTGACGGCAACCCCCGGCACCTCATCGACGTTCATCGCAGGTGGCGAGTACCGGATCAAGATCGGTTCGCCAACGGATTTCCTCAGGTACAAATTGCTTTCCCTGAAGAATAAGAAAGACATGATCAAGCTCTTTCTCTATGCCCAATCATTGGGGAACGCTCTGAATCTCGCAGAACCCGGCACCAAGACCTTCGAACTGGAGAAGGAATCCGCGGCGGATTACCTGCTGGAACACTATGACCGGGAGATCCTGGAGTACATTGCGTACCCGATCTTCTGTGAAATCTTCCTGGGAACCCCTGAAGACAATTCCAAGGCCGCGTTCCTGGCAACCCTGAAGAATTTGACCCGGTTCAAGATCTTCAGTTTCTCGCACGGCATGGGCATGCTTCCCGAACGGTTGTCCCGGGACCTGGATGTCAGGCCGGCAACACCGGTGCTTCAGGTTGTCCCGCAATCCGACGATGGCCCGTACCGAGTACATTACGGAGGTGACCATCCGGGATCGGAATCCTTTGACGCGGTGATTTTCGCGATACCTTCTCCGCTCGTGCCGACTATCCTGGACGGACTGTCCGCGGATCTGAAGAATCATTTTCTGGGGGTACGCTATTCGCCTTCGGTGGTCGTTGCCCTTGCACTGGACGAACGGATTGAAAATACCTCGATGATCAACAACCTGGGACGAGAGGACTTCAAGACCGTAGGGACCCTGGTCTTCGACCATCACAAGGGGCCTAACCGTATGCCCGAGGGAAAAGGTCTCGCAACGGCGATCCTCTGCGAGCCGGCGAGCAGAGCCATGCTCGACGCATCGGATGAGGCTGTGGTGACCGAGGTTCTCCGGGATGTGGAAAGAATCTTCCCGGGTCTTTCCGGCAAAGTCATCTTCTCGAGAGTCTACCGGTGGGAACACGGCGCGGTTCAACTCCCTCCCGGCGCTTTGTTCAAGCAGCGTGCTGCAAGAGACGCGATCGAGGGATCGTTCGCTCATATTGCGTTCGCCGGGGACGGGCTCTACAAGTCGAGCCTCGAGGTGAGTTTCAATACGGGTATGTCCGCCGCGAATCGGATAATCGAGAAATTCGGATCGCGGGCATGATACACACGGTCAGGACACAGGGTTTTGAGTGAGTTGTTGCCTTTTAGCGCCCCACACTTGGTAACGGCAATGGCGCCAACGACAAAGCTGCTCCTCGTTACGCACCCTCTTTGTATTCCTTGAAGCCGTCAACCAATTGCCTGAATGAGACCGGCTTGTACTTCTCGAAGCTTTCCTGGTCCACGTAAACAAAGTCGTATACCGCGTCTGCCTGAACCTGGTTGACATCATCGCACCATTGTCTGAGCCGTTGCATCTTGAGCGGCACGTCCAGGTCTTCCCGGCCTTTCGTTTCCACGATGAACACTTTCTTGCTCGACATTTTCACCATAAAATCCGGGTAGTAATTGGAGATGTCCCCGTCCGCCGTCACGTAGTCCAGCTTGAAATGCACAGCGAGATAATTCTTGGCGTAGGAAATCACATCGCCGCAATCTTCCAGGAACCGGGCGAACAGAAGTTCAAAATGGCTGTCTCCGATTATGCGGTTGAAAACACTCTTTTTCGGGATAAGGTAGCCCTGATCTTTGGCCACGAAAGGTCGAGTCTGGCGCAGCTTGATTGTGTCCCGAATCTCAGCGTCGCCTTTGTCCGTCACTGTCAAAGCGTTGATTGCCTTCTTGAATGTTTCGAGCAGCGTTCTGGTAGCAGCAAGTTCAGACAGGTTGCGCAGGGTGTTGGGACTTTCCAATTCGACCGGGCGGTCAAACAACTGATCCCGGATGAAAGCCTTTACCTTCAGATACAGTACATCGTATCCCCCGACTAGTCGTAAATCCTTCATGATGGTCTGTGCGAAATACCCTATCACACTCCGATAGTCGGCAATACCCGCCGTATCGAGAATCGTGATGTGCGTCACCGCTGCAGTGGTAATGTCCTTGAATACGATCTCGCGTTGTTCCTCCTCGCTGAATTGCCGGTAGGCCACACGCTTATGTCCCATTGCGCTTGTGTCCAGATCACCCAGGTTTTTGTATTCCCGGTAACTACGCGGAGTCAACACAGGGATTTCGATATCCAACGCCTCGATATCTTTCTTCTCGTTTTCCTTATCGATCTCTACGACCAGCGGAGTTTTTGCCTGTGTGCCTTCCCCCATTGGTTTTCGTTCCAGCACAACACCCTCAGCCTGGATGGATTCGACGAAATCCATAAACGCATTGGTGCCGACCACGCTGACGTACTCTTCCACTTCGCCGGGATACATTTTGCGCAGGCCTCGGCCCAAGGTTTGTTCCGGAAGGATGTTGCTCTTGGCGGAATAGGCACGCAGGCCGACGATGGTAGTGACGTTTCTCACGTCCCAGCCTTCTTTCAACACCAGAACTGAAACAATCGCCTTGAACGGACTCTCCTGCCCGTCAATGGTGTTGGCCTGCTCGCGCAGCCTGTCCAATTCCTCTTTACTCTTACCTGATGTTGACTCCGAAATTTCCCCATTGGCTTTGGTGTGAATGACCAGGACCGCTCCCTTGAGATCGGGATAGTTGCCTTCCAGATACGCTGCTACGTCGTCGCAATTGCGAGTGTCGTCGGTCATTACAAAGAGAATGGCCTTCTTGCCCAACTTTTCATGTTCCGTATAGGTCTTGCGCCACTCGATCACGCCCAGATGGATATAGTCGGTATATTTTTCGGTGTACTTGGCGCTTTGGCGTTCCACCAATTTGGCTCGGCTGGCAGCGTCGGGCAGGACCGGGTGCTTGACCACGTTCTGCGATATGGCTTCCACCAGCGGGTAATCGGCAACGGTTTGCACGAAGATCCCACCGTTGTTGTGTTTCGGGGTAGCGGTCACGTCCACTTGCAGAGAGAGAGTTGCCCCTTTTTGTTTCAGGCGGTTGTGAATATCTTGGATGGATTTGAACCAAGCCATACGTGGGTCGTGAATGTGGTGCGCTTCGTCGTTCAGCACCATGAGTTCGTCAATGTCCCGCACGATCATGCTCAAATCCACCTTGGAGTCGGTGGTCGCACCACTGGGACGCTTCCCAAGGAAATAGTCCATCGTGTTTTCGTCATCGGCCGATGGGGGAATATCGTCGCCGGCATAGACGCGGTGGATGTTTGTCAGAAAAATGTTCCCGGTGGAATGCGTAATGCGCACATCATCTTGCCGGTGGAGGGATAGTTGAAAATCGTTTCGCCAGTTGCGCCCATCCACGCCGTTGTCCGGGATGACCGGGTCCTCAAAGAAGATACGCAGACCTTGAAAATCCTTGTAAATACGATCCAGAACAATGATGTTCGGCGCTATCACCAGAAAGTTCCTGGCCAGTTGCGACTCCGGCTCGTACAATTTGTGGTAAAAGCTCCATGCGAGCACCAAGCTCATGACCTTGGTCTTGCCGGAGCCGGTCGCCATTTTCACCACAAAACGTCGCCACGTCTCGTCAAACATACCAGCCGACACAACGCCGGAGCTGTCGAAGCGCATCAGATCGAACTTGTCCTGCACGCCCACTACGTCGTATAGGCAGATGATGGTCTCCAGCGCCTCGCGTTGAGCGAAGTAATACTGGAACTCGGCCATTGTTCCGTCGGCCTGAGGCAAGAGGTGCGGAGTGTTAAACCACCAATTGAGCAGACTGCGACTGGTGTCCGTCGCCCCTACATAGTCGCTGTCCCGCCATTCCTTAACCTTTCGGCGTAGCTGCGGAACTAACGGAGGCATCAGCTTTTCGGAGCTGGTCTCGCGCAGGGCTTCATC
>JAZDHD010000185.1:0-5824 GCA_043806215.1 Pseudomonadota bacterium
GAACTATTGGCCGAATTGCAGTTACTACGCGCACGGGTTGCCGATTTGGAACGCAGGAAGACTCCGGATTCTTCGGTTGAACCGGACGATCCCATACAGGAAGCACGATACCCCCCGGAAAAAGACAACGGATTCAAGTTCCTCTTTGACCAATCCACCGACGTGATCTTCATCGAAAACGAGAACGGCCTCATTGTTGACGCCAACATCTCGTTTGCAGAGCGGATCGGCTATTCCAGGGAAGAAGCGATGGGAATGGATGCTGCGCTTGTGTGGGCAAACCCCGCCGACAGATCCGGGTGGAAGGAAGAAATGGCAAGAAGCGCCCGAGTCGTAGACCAGAGGTGGAAAGTCCGTCGAAAGGACGGCTCATTGGGAGCGTATCTGCTCTCGTCCGCGGTGCAAAGGCCGGCGGACGGATCGAAAGCGTATCTGACCATCTGCAGAGACGTGACCGACGAAAAGCCTGCGGAACAGGCATTGAAGAGGAGCGAAGCAAGGTACCGCGACCTTTTCGAGAATGCGATCGACGCGATGTACACCGAGACTCTCTTCGGAGACTTCACCTCGGCCAACAAGGCGGCCGAGAGACTCATTGGGGTTGACCGTGCGCAGCTGCTCTCAATGAATCTACGGGAAATCGTTGCTCCGGAGCATTTGGCCGAGATGATGACGAGCATGGACAAGAGGATTCAGGACGGCATCGACCACTCGAAACCAAAGGAAATCCGGATTCGTCGCCCCGACGGAGAAGAGAGATGGGTTGAAGTTGTCTGCCGGATTGTCCGGGAAGAAGAGCGACCCGTCGAGATTCAGTGCACGGCCCGCGACGTCACCGACAGGAGGCTCGCCCAGCAGGCCTTGCGGCAAAGCGAAGAGAAGTTCAGGGATCTCGTGGAATTGCTTCCTCAGCCTGTCTTTGAGGTGGACACATCGGGAATCCTGACTTTTGCGAACTCAAAGGGCTTGGAGGATTTCGGCTACCGGCGTGAAGATTTGGATGGTGGAATATATGTTGGTGAACTCATCGCGCCTGAAGGAAGACCTAGAGCCCTCAACTATCTTCGCAGGGTTCTCTCGGGCGAGATTACGGGAGGACGTGAATTTGAGGCGCTGCGAAAAGACGGCACCACCTTTCCTGCATTGGTTCATGCGATTCCCATCAAGCATGGAGAGGAAGCTGTCGGCGTCCGCGGGGTGATGGTCGACCTGTCGGCCCACAAACAAGCTGAAGAAGCGCTCCGCGAGAGTGAGAGCCGTCTTCGGACGGCCTGGGAAACCAGTCCGGACGGGTTCAGCATCAGCCGTTTGGCGGACGCTGTATATGTCGACGTGAATCAGGGATTTTCCGAGCTTACCGGGTACGGCCGGGAAGAGGTGATCGGTAAATCGGCTCTGGACCTGGCGCTCTGGCCGGACCCCTCGGATCGGTTGCCGCTGGTGGCCGGACTGAAAAAGAACGGTTATGTGAAGAATCTCGAAACCAAACTTCGCCGCAGGGACGGGAATCTGAAAACGGTATTGGTATCGGCCGGACTCATGATGCTCCACGGTGAGCCGCATTTGCTGGCACTTACGAAGGATATCGAGGAGTTGAAACAGGCACAGGAGGCTGTGACCCGCAGCGAGGAGATCTTTCGAAACTGCTTCGAACTGGGGCTGGTGGGAATGGCGCTCATCTCCCCCGACATGCACTGGGCTTATACCAACAATCACATTTGCCGGATGCTTGGATACTCCCGGGAAGATCTGCACCAAACCAAGTGGTGGGATCTTACCCATACGGAAGACCTGGAATCCGACCTCGGGCAATTCAATCGTCTGTTGGAAGGCAGGATAGACGGATATGTGCTGGACAAGCGTTTCATCAGGAAGGATGGTTCCGTGGTTCACACCACATGCCATGTGGGTTGCATCCGGCGGCCCGACGGAAGGATAGAGCACATTGTGGCGCACGTCCAGGACATCACCGACAGGAAACACTTGGAGGAACAGCTTCTCCACGCCGGCAAAATGGAGGCCATAGGCCAATTGGCCGGAGGCCTGGCACATGATTTCAACAACATTCTCACGGCGATCCTCGGTTATTGCAGCCTGCTTACCCACGAGCTTCCCAGGTACGATCCCGCGTCCGACAAGATACGTCAGATCAAGCTTGCGGCTCGAAAGGCTGCCGATCTAACCAGGCAGCTCCTCGCGTTCAGCCGCAAGCAAGTGCTTGACGTGAAGACGACCTATCTCAACGAAATCGTCTCGGATACCGGGGACCTCCTCAGGAGACTCATCTCGGAAGATGTGGATTTGGAAATCGTTTTGGATCCTCTGGCAGGACCGGTGCAGGCCGACCAGGTGCAGGTCCAACAGATCCTCATGAATCTGGTGGTCAATGCGCGGGACGCCATGCCCCAAGGCGGAAAACTGACAATCGAAACCGCGAATGCCTTGTTGGATGAGGCCTACGCTCGGATGCATCCGGAGGTCCGGCCGGGCAAGTATGTAATGATTGCCGTGAGTGACTCCGGCCGGGGTATGGACCCTCACGTCCTCTCGAGGATTTTCGAGCCCTTCTTCACCACCAAGGCCAAGGGGTTGGGTACGGGCTTGGGGCTTTCCACCGTGTACGGCATCGTCAAGCAGCATCAGGGGCACATTGCCGTGTACAGCGAACCTGGTCACGGCACCACATTCAAAGTCTACTTCCCCCACACGGAAGTCTTGCCCATTGAGGAATCACGGCTTGGCGAAATGGGACCGGGGCCTTCGGGACGGGAAACAATCCTTGTCGTCGAAGACGAGGAGTCCGTACGCAAACTTGTGTGCGAGGCCCTCAAGACATTGGGCTACCGTACGCTCTCCGCATCCGATCCCGGCGAAGCGATGGAGATCTGCCGATACCATGACGATCCCATCGAGCTTCTTCTTACCGACGTGGTGCTTCCCGGCATTGACGGCCGGACTCTCTACAACACCCTTACCGCGGGGCGTTCGGATCTCAAGGTCTTGTACGTTTCGGGTTATACCGAAAACTTCATCGTTCACCACGGAGTGCTGGAAAAGGGCGTGCATTTCCTCCACAAACCATTCGATGTGGACAGTCTCGCTCGTATGGTCCGAAAGGTCATAGACGAAGTTTAGTGTTCTATGGCACAAATACGGTCGCACATTCCGCAAGTGCGCGGTAGCGTCCCGGCGTCTGCCGGGCGTTCGAGAAAGAATACCCCGCGGAACGCGGGGAGGCCTGGGCTACGAAAGAACTCACCGAGATCCCTCCTGCCTTCGTGGGACTCCCGCGTTCTGCGCGGGATACCCGTCATCTTCGTGGGACAAGCGTCCCTGCCCGTCTCTTCCGGATCTCATGCAGCTTGCTCGCCTTCCCCATTTCCGGGCACGGAGGCCTGGGCTACGAAAGAACTCACCGAGATCCCTCCTGCCTTCGTGGGACGGGCGTCCCTGCCCGTCTCTTCCGGATCTCATGCAGCTTGCTCGCCTTCCCCTTTTCCGGGCACGGAGGCCCGGGCTACGGAAGAACTCACCGACATACCTCTTGCCTTCGTGGGACGGGCGTCCCTGGCCATCATCTTCGTGGGGCGGGCGCCCCTGGCCGCGGTAGCGTCCCGGCGTCTCTGCCGGGCGAGAGATAGTACGTTGTTTCCACTAAAGAATACCCCGCGGAACGCGGGGAGGCCGGCGCTACCAAAGCAGACTCTGCGGCCTTGGACACGACACCGTGATTAGGAAACGGAGCACTTGGTGCACGGCTGGTGAGCGTCCTAAATCCGCAGGCATCTTCGGGCATTCACGGTCTCGGCTCAACGAGAAAGTCCCGGAGTATCGCCTTCAATTTCTCCCGATCCTTTGTCTCACATTCCCACACCACGAGGACCTTCCACCCGTCCTTCCTCAACGATTCCTGGTTCCGTGCGTCCCGCTCCATGTTTCCGGAGAGCTTCCGGTTCCAGAACTCCATGTTGCTGGAAGGCCGACCGGATCGGCGGCATCCTTGGTGTCCGTGCCAGAAGCATCCGTGCACGAAAATAACCTTGCCGTGCTTCCTGAGAACCAGGTCGGGACATCCGGGCAGTTCCCTGCGATGAAGTCTGAATCGGAATCCCATGCGATGCACCAGAGAACGGACAAGGATCTCGGGGCGGGTATCGGCGCCTTTGACGCGGGCCATGATCCGCCTCCGCTTCTCAGGCGTGAACACGTCCGTCATGACCGTCCCCCATCGATGACCTTGTCCGTGGTGAGTCGGCAGCCTGAAGCGCCGGCCTTGACCGCGGTCACGATCATCTGATGCCCGTAGGGAGTGAACCTGATCGTCTCGTCAATCAGCTTGCGGAAGAGCCGGATGAGAGGATATTTCGGGGGAAGATCCTTTTCGGGATGGTAGAGTTTTCTCCGCAAATTGAAGGAGCGGGTGGACACATGAATGCTCGAAAAGCCGCCTTGCAATAACACTCGCGTAATGGTTTCCGGCTCGAACAGATGAATGTGGTCCGCGCCGTTGAGATACACCCACTCCGGACCATTGATCCAACACGAAAGAGATGCGAAGTTGGTCGTGGACAACCTCAAGAGCCCCCCGGGCCGAAGAGCTTGCCGAATCCTCTCCAAGGCCTTTCGCGGTGATTCCAGGTGTTCGATGACGTCCCACATCCTGACCACGTCCATAACGCCGGCGTCCACATGAAACGACTCGGCCGGTTCGACGACAATACGGTCGATCCCGCGTGATCTCAAATGGGACAGGGCGGTCTCGTTAATCTCCAATGCGCACGTTTGCCACCCTTGCTTCGACGCCTGTTCCAGAAACCACCCGCGACCGGCCCCAATTTCGAGCATGCGGTTGTGCTTCCGATAGGGCTCCATGGATTCCACTTCACGTCTCAGGCGTCGGATCTGTGCCGTAGTGAGATGGTCGTCTCCCATGGTGCCGGTTCCTTCCGACCTTTGGAGTTGTCCGTGGCCTGCGAGACGCGGGTTAACAAACACCATCCCGCAGTCCAGGCAGCGGACGTGACGGAAACCTTCCTTGTCAAAGAGGAGGCCGTGACTCGGGCTCCCGCACAAATCGCATGCTGCATGGATGAACAGGGGGTTGTTCTGCAATTGCTTATCCGCCGTAAACGTTAAACCTTGCGGTTCCGTCACCCCTCTTGATACCTAACGGGAATCATGATAGTCAAGCCGAGACTCACTTATTTCGGAGGGGATGACGATTTGGAACTGAAAAAGATTGCCGATTTCCTGTTCGAGGTAGGAATGCTCAAGCGCACTCCTCGATCGGGATTTCAGTTTCTGGGTACGGGTAAGGAAACCGTTGCCGAACACAGTCTGCGCTGTGCGGCCATCGGATTCGTCTTGGCCCGTATGTCGGGTCGATTGGCTGCGGACCGGGTTGTTTACATGTGCTTGTTTCACGATCTGGTCGAAGCGAGAACCGGTGATTTGAACTACGTGAACAAGCGGTACGTGAAGGCCGACGAGGAAGCCGCGGTTCGCGATATGACGTCGGGGCTCCCGTTCGGCGACGAGATACGCCGGTTGACCGAGGAGTTCAACGAGCGTTCCACACCCGAGGCTGAAGCGGCAAACGACGCCGATCAGATCGAAATGATTCTGCAACTCAAGGAGTTGGGAGACCTTGGAAACCGCTATTCAAGCGATTGGATTTCGTCCGCCATGAAGAGACTACGGACCGAAGACGGCAAGAGGCTGGCCAGGAGCATTCTCAATACGGATTTCTCCGCCTGGTGGTTCAAGGAAAAGGACGACGAGTGGTGGGTGAACGGCGGCCGACCCGAACCCAGCGAGAAGTGAG
>JAZDHD010000186.1:0-3622 GCA_043806215.1 Pseudomonadota bacterium
TCGACCACCAGTCCTTGCTGCATTGTTACCACGGCTTGCAGTGCCTCATTTTCAGTTCGCTGCTGAAGCACCCGTTTGAACACCTCATAAATGCTTATGGTCGGTACAACCAATTCTGATGTGCTCTCGATCGCGGGAGCAAAGTGATCGGCACTTGGCCCATCCGCGAAGTATTCCAACCATCCGGAGGAGTCAACAACGTTCATAGCCGATCCACTTCACGCTTGACGTCCGTGTCAATACCCTGCAGAAAGCCGCGTGCCTGCCGAATCGGCCTGACGGGTATCAGTTCCATGCGGCCTTCATAGACCATAACCTGAATCTTGTGCCCAACCTGAAGACCGAGGATCTCTCTGGCCCGCTTGGGGATGACTACTTGAAAATCGGGAGAGACCGTTACCGTTTCCATATGTCACTCCTGCGGATAAACGTGTGTATGATTGCATCTTACCAGCAACGCTTGCCCTCCACAAGGAAGAGGTATGAATTCCGTGAATTATTAACCTATTAGAGCAATCCCGGTCCACAACGTTGCTGTTGACCGTGGGCGCTTTCCCGGCCTCCGTGGCAGTCCCCTGCGCGGGGTCACGGCCCGCCGGGATTCATCTCCCGACACCGTGCGGCAGCAATAAGGTGATTCTCGTCGAGAACGCAGGAGCCGAAGCTTCCCTAAAACGGAGGTCCCCCTCCGGATGAAACACGTGCACGAACCGGAGACCACGCCGTGCGACATGGTGCGGATAGGCGGGCACGAGGATGAGCGAAAGACGGGCCATGGAACAACCCCATCGCTGAGCAGCCGACGTGGCCGCAAAATTAGTATTGTGTTTCCCGAAACCCGACGCATCGGGAGAGTAGAATGAGGCCGGGCATCTTGGAATTCGGTACTGTCCGCGCCCCTCTGTAGCCGCCTTGCGCAGTAAAGGGGCTGGGACAATAGGTGGGAACATGAGCAGGAAGCCAAATCACTCCGGTGCAAATTGATTGACTTGCCCAGAGCCCCTTGTACCGCAGAATCCCACGAGCCCCTATTTCCTTGCTCCATGGGATTTGAGAAGGTTCACGATTTCGGCGTGACCTTTCTCTCTGGCTATCATCAAGGCCGTGCCACCACGTTTGTCCTCAGCACTTACATCGGCGCCTTCTTCCAAGAGCAGTTTCACAGCGTCTTTGTGCCCTTCAAGGGCGGCCTGCATGAGAGCAGTACTGCCATCGTTAGCCTTGGCATTTACGTCAGCTCCCTTAGCCAGAAGTGGTCTGACAGACTCGGCATGACCTCCCTTAGCGGCCCACATCAGGGCTGTCGATCCGTCGTTGCATTTAGCATTGACATCAACATCCTTTTTCAGCAGTAGTTTGACAATTTTAGTTTGACCTATTGAAGACGCTCCGACCAGTACCGTATCACCCTCATAACTCCGCACATTCGCGTCAGCACCCTTTTCCAGAAGTAACTTCACCACTTCGGGATGACAATGAGCGGTTGCCGCCATCAAGAGGGTCCAGGGGCCGTAAGCCTTTGCATTGATGTCAGTTCCCTCTCTGAGAAGTTGCTCTATACGTTGTATCCGGCCGTCCACCACAGCGTCATATAGATCCCAGATCCGTTGCTCCTCCAAAGTCCGTTTCTCGTGTTTCCAGCAATGCGCATTCGCCCCGGCAACTACTGCTCCGCTGGCTTTGAGGAGTTCGACGATTTCCTTGTTGCCACTTTCTTCTGCAATCTTCAACGCTGTTCGCCCATCCGTAGCCTTTGCGTGGACATCCGCTCCCTTGTGCAACAACAGTATCGCAACTCCCAAGTGACCTCTATCCACAGCCCTCAACAACGCTGTCCAGCCCAGGTGGTCTCTTACATTGACATCAGCCCCACTGTCCAACAACAGTTTCGTAATTTCAAGGTAGCCTTTTTCCGAAGCCCCAATCAAGGCTGCACAGCCGCCAATGCCACGTGCATTGACATCAGCCCCACTGTCCAACAACAGTTTCGCAATTTCGAGGTGGCCTCTGTACGAAGCCTCAATCAGGGCTGTCCAGCCTATAATGCCCTTTACCTGGCGGAAGGGACGATTCACATCCGCTCCCTTGTCCAACAGTGCTTTTACCTTTGCCAAGTCATTGTTCTCGACAGCCCTAATCAATGGACCTTTGTATGCATAGACCAGGGATTGTCCAGCCAGCAATCCTACTAGTCCTACAACGCACAAGAAGGTTACTCGTCTTTGGAGACCGCCACTCATGGTCAGACTCATTTCAAAACCGCACTCCTATCGTGTGTCGCGCTTTTCGGTTCACAGTAGAAAGAAAAGAGTGTTCTCCGGGGCCGTTCTATGCTTAATGGGTTGAAGAGGAATTCATTGAGCAAGGAGGCCCCGGATGGAAGAGATGGTACTGGATACGAAGGAAGAATTCAACCGGATCATTGACTTCGTTACGAGAGAGGCCCTCACGTGGGAGCTTCATAGCGTCGAAGTGGAGCTTTTTCGCAGGCTGCTGAAAATGTGGATATCTGGGGACATACACCTGGTTTTTTTCTAAGATGGACGCTTACGAGGGCTTCCGGGTTTTCCTTTGCTCAGGTCTCGACCGGTGATGGTCTCGACCCTTGCCAGAAACGCCGTATCTCCGGCCGGGCGACCAGTCCGAGTCCGTTTTCGCAGCGAGCTCAACCGACCTTCGTCAGAGGAGAGCAGCAATCGCTCCCAGTCCTCGACAAGCCCCAGTAGGGTTAGATCTGTGACGAGCGGGTCGTGCACGGTAATCCCCATGTGAAATCGCGCACTCGACCAGGGATAATCCCATGGTACGTTTGCCATACCGGCCCGCACTCGATTCTGTTCCACATAACGCGCTTGCGCCAATAGGTGACCCTCGTCCGGAACACACGAGCTGAATCGTCCCTGGAACAGGTAACCACGGACCCCTGCGGCGAAGTTCTTCATACGTGTGTATCTCCAGTGATCTCGGCCAAAGCTCTTTGCCGGAGAGTCCTCTCGGTGCGGTACTCCGACAAAGTGGACATGGTTGGTCATGAGACACCAAACAAGTACCGAAGCCCCGTGCCGGGCGATTTCTTCTGCCGGCATTCCAAGATACTCAGGACGGTCCGATTCTTCATGAAACACGTTCATGGACCGGACACCACGCTGGGTGACGTGGTGCGGATATCCGGGGACCACTATGCGCGACAGACGAGCCATTGGGTCATGCTGCAAGAAGACGGCACGATTGTCAACAAAAAACGAGTGTATGTCCCCGTAAAGCCTTGTCCCCGGAAAGCCCCACAGCATCAAGCCTATTTTTCTGCGTATTCAACGGCACCGTAGGCCCTGAGTAGTTCAGCGATCTCATCGTAGCCGTGTTCCAGCGCAGCATTCAACGCCGTTCGGCTGTCCGTTCGACGCCCTACCACTTTGCTGGCGAAGGTGGCCCCGTGGAACACCGAGTTGACATTGGCACCCTTCTGCAGAAGCATCAGCATCACCTCCTTGTGTCCTCCCCGCGCTGAACCGATCAGAGCGGTTCGACCGTCAACGTCCCCGGCATTCACCTCTGCACCCTTACTTAGAAGAAGTTTCACCGCTTGGACGTGTCCTGACGACGCTGCATACATCAGCGCCGT
>JAZDHD010000187.1:0-12580 GCA_043806215.1 Pseudomonadota bacterium
CCATTCTTGTTGTATTCGAATTTCGCCCATTACGTAATGCGGCCGTGGCCGGGACTTTGAGGTCTTGCTGCCGCCGTTGAGATAGACTCACCGGGCAGCGGGACCGAGGCGGCTCCGGATCCTGCCCGCCATGAGGTTCACGTCTTGAAGACCGCATCATGCGTGGTTAACAAGATACCGAACAATTGTCAATGCCTTCCACGGCCGGCGGCGGGTGGGGCGTCCGGCGCGCCGGGCTGTGAAGCACGGTCACGAAGCCTTAGACCTGTTTCGTAGGACGGGCCTCCGTGCCGGTATTCTTTAGTAGAAACAACGTACTATCTCTCGCCCGGCAGGGACGCCGGGACGCTACCGCGCGTTTACGGAATCCGTAACCGGATTTACGCCCCGGAGCAGTAATCCCTCGGTCTTCCCGGCATCAACGCTCCCCCCTGATCTTCTCCGCCAGAGCGGTGTACCGTGGTTCGACAATTCGATTCTCCACGGCCATTCTGATGGCTTTCGGGCTTCCTATGATGATGACGAGCTTCTTCCCGCGGGTCATTGCCGTGTACAAGAGGTTGCGCCGCAGGAGGACGTAGTGCTGGGTGGACACGGGGATCAGCACCGCGGGATACTCGCTGCCCTGGGCCTTGTGCACGGAAACCGCGTAGGCGAGAGACAACTCGTCCATCTCGGAAACATGGTACGTGACCGGTCGCTCCTCAAATTCCACGATCGCCTCGGACCACTCCGGATCAAAGGACGCGATCCTGCCGACGTCGCCGTTGAAGACCTCCTTATCGTAGTTGTTCCTGGTCTGCATGACGCGGTCCCCGACCCGGAAGCGGTCCCCTCTGATTGGGATCCCCGATGGGTTCAGCATGTCCCGCAACTCGCGGTTGAGATTCTCGGTTCCGAGGGTTCCCCTGTGCATGGGACTCAAGACCTGAACATCGGCCAGGGGGTTGAGTCCGAATCGGTCCGGTATGCGCCGTACGACAATTTCCTTTAGCAGGCGAAGCGTGTCGTCGGGGTCGTCGCGTTCGATGAGATAGAAGTCCGACAGATCCTGCCCGGGCTCCTCGTTTATGGGCATGAGGCCCTCGTTCACCAGGTGGGCGTTGGTTACGATAAGGCTTGATTGGGCTTGACGGAAAACCGTTTCAAGTTTCACCACCGGGATCTTCCCCGACTCGATAAGATCGCCCAGTACATTTCCCGGCCCCACCGACGGCAATTGGTCCGCATCCCCCACGAGAATCAGCGTCGCCTGGGACGGCACCGCGCAGAGCAAATAGTACATGAGAGAGATGTCGACCATCGACGCCTCGTCCACCACGATCACGTCGGCCTCCAGAGGCCTCCCCACGCCCCGCTGAAAGCCTCCCACGCCCGGCGAGAATTCCAGGAGCCGGTGAAGTGTCTTGGCTTCACGGCCCGAGGCCTCGGAGAGTCTCTTGGCCGCCCTGCCCGTGGGAGCGGCCAAGGCCGTTTGAAGGCTCTTGGCCTCGAGAATGCTGATGAGCGACCGGAGAAGGGTGGTCTTTCCCGTACCCGGGCCGCCGGTGATGATAAGGACCTTGTGCTCCACGGCATCGGCCACGGCTCGCTTCTGTGCCGGGGACAGATGCATTCCGGTCCGTTTTTCGACCCATGTTATGGCGGCATCCACCTTGATGGGCGGCATCAGACGAGGAGCGGTTAGAAGATTCCCGATACGTTCCGCAACCGCATTTTCCCTGTGAGCCATAAGAGCCGGATAAACGCGGTCGCCTTCCAACACGAGGTGTCCCGACCGGGCGAGATCGGCGACGGCATCTTCGAGGATACGCACGTCGATCCGCAGCAAATCCCTGCTCCTGTCCAGCAATTTCTCCAAAGGAAAATACACGTGTCCCTCGGATTGGACCTCTTCCAGTGTATGCAAAATGCCGGCCTTGGCCCTGAGGGGCGACCGTATGTCCACCCCGAGACTGCCCGCGATGCGGTCAGCGGAAAGGAAACCTATCCCCCGGATGTCCGTCGCCAGACAGTACGGATTCCGCGACACTACGTCGATTGCGACCTTCCCGTATTTCTTGAAAATCTTGAAAGCGTAGGTAGTGGAGACCCCGTGGGTCTGAAGAAACAGCATGACGTCTCTGATATTCTTCTGGTCCCGAAAGGCTTCCGAGATCTTCTGCGCGCGTACGCGTCCGATTCCCGGCACTTTGAGGAGTGCCTCGGGGTCGTCTTCTATCACATCCAGGGTGCGTTCACCGAACATGGAGGTGATTCTGCCCGCCATTTCAGGTCCAATGCCCTTGATGAGACTTGAAGAAAGGTATCTTTCGATTCCTCTGACGGTGGAAGGAGCGGTCGTTTGGAACTCTTGAAAACGAAACTGCTCGCCGTACTTCTTGTCGAATTCCCACCGCCCCTTGAGCACGAGATTCTCCCCGGGGTGGGGTTGCGGCATCATTCCAACAACCGTTACGGGGTCCCTACGCCCCCGTACGGCGAGTCTCGCCACGATGAAACCGCCGGCATCTCCGGTGTAGACGAGACGCTCCAGCACTCCCTCGAGGGTTTGAAGTCGCTCGGTGGTCTGGTGATCATGCGCCGTGCTCATTTTCGGTTCCACCGCCGGTTGCAGGAGCGTTCCCGCTTATATGGCCGTTTCCGGGCCTGGAGAGATCACTTTATAGGAATTGAGCGCGGGCCGTCCAGTTCTTGTACGCTCTTGGTCGTGGGGGGGGAGAAAAAAAGGGGGACCGGAGGTCCCCAAAGGATTTGGATGGATTGAGACGGGTTGTCTTGGGGCGTTCAAGGCGATTGCCGCAGGTCCGCCGCGCACGGAGAACCTGCGTGCAAGCCTTCACCGTCGATCTAGAGGCCGAACCCCAGACCGGTTCCGTTGGTGATCGTTCCGAACAGGCCGCTGCAGATTTCCAAGCAGGGGAGTCCTCCCAGGATTCCGTTACCCATAGGCACCGGTGCCGGGTAGCCGCCTCCGTAGACCGGGCCGCACGGCTGATTCACCGGAGGCGCACAGGCTTGGGGCGGGATGGGAGGTGGGCCTGCGTTGTACCCGGGAGGCGGTACCGGCCCGTAGGGACCCACTGTGTTGCCTCCCAGGAGGCTTCCGACAACCAGAAACGGCAGGGCAACGACACCGCCGCAAAGGCCCGGAAACGGGGCGTCGCCCCAGTAGGCACACGGATTTCCTCCGCCTGCGGGTGCGCAACCTGCGGGTGCGCAACCGGCGGGCGCATAGGGCGGTCCTCCGGCCATGGCCAAGGTGGCGGCGCTGATGAATAGAATACTGAGAACGAGACACATGACTCTCTTTACCATATCGACCCTCCTTTATTCACATAGGCGTGTTTACTGCATAGGCATGCAAACTTAGAAAACGCTTTAGGTAGTCCCCCTGTTTTCTTTCCTGGAGCGGGGAGGTAGCATGCCGACAAAAGTGTGTCAAGCAAAATATTTGATGTTAGGATGTTATGCCATACTTCCCTATTCTACACGAAAGCAAAAGGATAAACCAACTGAAATAACACATCATATTATGACAAGAATGTTGCGGAAGCGGATAGTCCTTGACTTGTGAAGGATTACGGGGAACCATGGGGACCTGATCGAAAAACGTGCTCCAGGACCCGCGAAGCGATCTATGTTCCCGGTATGGGGATAGATTGCCGGTCCATTGCCGGAGGATCGATGAATTTCAGGATTTGCTTTTCCTTTTGGCTGGTCTTTTTGGCGGCTTGCCCGCACGTTGGCGGTGCGGAGGGGGGTATTACGCCTGAACAGATTTATCAGGAAAAGGTTGAGTGGACGGCCGTTGTCGGAACCTGGGAGGTTCTCCCGGAAGAAAATCCTTTGGCGGAAAACGGCAAGACCCGGTCCAAGGTATCGCACAGGACACTCATGACCCTGCGAAAAGACGGGACGTGCCGGATTTTCGATAAGGAGCATTCTACGGGGTCGGACGGAATGTGGTACTATGAAAAGCACAAGATGTTCGTAACCCTCCCCACGGGCACGCGCGTCGGGTTCTTTGTATACGGAGTCAAAGGAGACTTCATGGTGACCCGTTCCCTTGACCAAGGAGGAAAGGACCAGTTGTGGTCACGGGTGAAATAGTTCAGGAGCGTCGGCGGCATGGTCCAAAGCCGCTTACGCATGAGGAGTCGGTATAGGTGGCTCGAGTCCTCTACGGTGTCATGGGCGATGCGCGCGGTCACGTGAGCCGGGCTTTGACCGTGGCTCAAGAGATGCCGGAACATGAGTTCCTGTTCGTGGGAGGAGGCCATGTTCATGCCTTGGAAGCCGAGGGATACCCGGTGGAAGACGTGCCCATGGCATCCACGTTATACCGCGACAACCGGGTCGACATTCCCGCCACCGTGGGCCATGCGCTGGGCGTTCTCGCCGACTCGGGTTCCACCGTGCGGCGTGTATGCGAAATCATCGGGCACTTCGATCCGGATCTCATCATCACGGACTACGAGTACTTCACGCCCCGGGCTGCGAGAAGACTGGGGCGGCCTTGCGTAAGTGTCGATCATCAGCACGTTTTGACGCACTGTGTATATGACCCCCCGGCTCGGCAGCGGCTCAGCAGGTTCATGACCTGTGCGGCGATCCGGCTGTTGTACAGCTCGGCCTCGGACTATCTCGTCATCTCATTCTTTCGGCCGGAACCGGCGGATCCGGCGACAACCACGCTGACCCCGCCCGTCATCCGCGCGGTGGTGCGGGCGCTCGTCCCGTCCGATGGGAATCACGTGCTCGTCTACCAGACGTCTCCGACATTTCACCGGCTCTTTCCCGTGCTGGAACGTATGGGTGAAAAGTTCATAATCTATGGTCTCGGCGAACCGGCGGAACGGAAGAATCTCGTGTTCAAAGCGCCGTCCAAGGTCGGCTTCCTCGAGGATCTCGCATCCGCGCGGTATGTCATCGCCAATGGCGGGCACAATGTACTCTCGGAGGCACTTTTCCTGGGGAAGCCCGTGTTGTGTTTTCCCATCGCCAACGCCTACGAACAATTCCTGAACGCGTTCTTTCTTGCCGAACGAGGTTACGGAGACTACTCGACCTCCCCCAACCCCCGGTCGGATATCCTGCAAACCTTTGAATCGCGGGTGGATGAATATCGGGCAAACATCTCGGCCGGGAATTTCTTCGGTAATCCCGACGTGGCGGCCCACCTGAATGGTTTTTTCGGCCGGTAAGTCCAATACGCAACAATATCGCCGGTGATTCCATTGGGAAGCATCCCAGGCCGTGTAGCGGAAAAGTGCGTTGACATTTATGGGGTGATCCTATATACTTGCCGCAGTAGCGCAGGTGCAGCATAAGAGTCTTTTTTGTATTGTAGTTGCAGTTAGTTAGGTTTGGTCCCTAGATTCTTCCCTCATAGGGACGTCAGGGTATGGGATTCAGTTGACAAAGACGGTTGACAGGACTTCCGAATATCGGTCCGGTTCGGTTCGCGGGTATTCTCAGAGCCGGCCGGTGACCTGTACCCACAGCTGTCGTATGCTGTTGACCGCGGTCCTGTGCATGATTCTGTGGGTTGGTCAAAGTTTCGCCGGCCCCAAACCCGAAATCAAACCGCAGGCATACGGGTACTTCGATTTCCCCACCTGCGTGCGGTACGCGTTGGTCCACTCCGATAAGTTTCTCAAGAACAGGATTGACATTCAGGTCCGATCCATCGATCTGAAAGATGCCCACGCCGAACTTCTTCCCACCTTTCAGCTGCTGACCCGCTATTATATCACCCGTACCGGCACGACCAGTGAACAGAGAGGGGGGAAGCTGAACGTGCAGCTCTTCATGACTGATTGGAATCCCTACTTGGCTCTGCTCAAGATCAAGTCATCGGGAATCCTGGTCGACATTGCGAAGACCGCTCATATGGAGAGCATATCGGACAACGTTGCCCAGTTGGGTAAGCTGTTCTACGGCATTTCGCTTCTCGAGAAGACGATCCGCTCGAACAAGCAAATGCTTTCCTTGGAACAGAACAAGCTCGACTATGGGAAGACCCTGAACGAGCAAGGCAGGGCCGACGATCTTTCCCGGAGATCGTGGCAAAATGCGATAAAGAGCCGCGATCTGGCAGTGAAGGATCTCAAGTTCGAACAGGAAAAGATGATCGGCCGGCTCAAGAGACTTATCGGGTATCACCCGGACTATCACCTTCCTCTGGATACCCGTGACGCAGTCAACCAAATATTGAGAGGATTCAACGGAGACTTGGTGACCTTCGCCGATCTGCAGGGGAGCAACCTGCAACTGAAGCTTGCAGCGAAACAGGAACAACTCCAATCGAATTCGGTGACTGGGGCTTACGTGGCACTCTTGCCCCGGCCGGTGGTCTTGTTCGAGGACATCCAGAATCAGGTGGACCGCAGCTCGGGATTCAACTTTGCATTTGGATTGGATTATACGCTCTGGGACGGCTTCAAGCGAGTGCGGGCAATCAAGAGGGAGAAACTCAATCTGCAGAGTGCCGAGATCAAGAGAAAGCAACTGTCCGAAGAACTGTACCTGGCTTTCAAAGAGCTCAGGAATGCGTTGGGTATTGCCGGTGAACGCGAAGCCTTTTCCCGTGAACAGGCGGCAATCGCCGAATTGTCGGAAGAAAAGGCTTTCTTGGCATACAAGGCGGGAGACCTTGGATACCAAGATTACACGGACCGGCGCATCGACGCGGTTCAGGCCCAATTGGACGCGGCGCAGAGTGCCCGGAACCGGGTGGTCTCCCTAATCGATCTGGCTACCATGGCAGGAGGTTTGAACAAGTACAATGCCGGAATCAGATATTAATACGCCCCGGCGAAGGACCAAGGCGTACGGCGTGCTCTTGGCAAGTCTTGTCGCTGTCGGCTCTCTGGTCTTGCTGGCGGTGACGCAGGAACCGAAGAGCGCCGTATCGAGCCCCGGCCCGGCAAAAGCCGCCATAGTGCCCCAGATCGCAGATGCAAAATCAGAGGCGGAAATCCTTTTCCGAGGAAAGAGCTTCTCGGTCATGACGAGGCATGTCTTATTCCCGTTCTCGGGAGCGGTACAAGAGATCCACGTCAGTGCCGGCGATACCGTGGAAAAGGATGCAAAGCTTGTGGCCTATACGCTGGACCGGGAATCGATGATGAAAGTGCAGGCGGTTCTCTATCCCGAAGCAGTCCTCAGGCTGAAGACTGCGGTCTATGATCAGGAAATTGCGCTAAAGAAATTGAAGACGGTTGCCCTTCCGGTCAAGGAACTCCAGCTGGATCAAGCTGAGAAGGAATACGGTGATCTCCGTAATCTGGAATCCAAGGGTATGGCCGCAGCGGAGGCAGTGGCCAACAAGCTGCGGCAGTTGGAGACCGTGAAAAAGGATTTGATCAGCATAAACGAGTCGATTAAACAGACCGAAAGCACGTTGGGCAAGACCAGGAAGGATTTGGAGTTTTATCAAGAGAAGCAGAGACTTGACGTTGATTTTCTCGAGTGGCAAAGTAAACGCTCCTACTCGAAGGACACGAAACTCCCTCCCGATGTTGCGTATCTCACGGCCCCGATCTCCGGAAAGGTAATTTGGCTCAACATGGATCTGAGGACGGAGTCCGAGCCGGAGAGAGGATTCCGGGCCGCGATGATCGCCCCGGTCAGTCCGATGGTCGTCCGATGCAAGGTCCACGAGCTGGACCTCGTAAAACTAAAGACCGACGACAAGGCAAACGTCACGTTCGATGCCATCCCGGAGAAATCGTACCCGTGCAGGATCAGCAGAATTCCCTGGGTTAGCCGGAACCCTTCGCTGGAAGTTCCCGCGGACTATGAAATTGAGTGCAAATTGGAAAATGCCGACGGCAGGATCAAAGATGGTTTGACCTGCAACGTAAAGGTCAGTGTAAGGCAATAGATGAAATGCGCTTAACAGGGGGGGTAGGGGGCCGTGTTCCCCATCGAGCAGCCGTGCCTTCCCCGGGGATTACCCGGACGCGGGCCATGAATCGTGTCTGCGGGAAAGTGATCCGCCAATGAGTTTTCTCCAAGGGGGGCTGCTCCTATGGCTCCTCCTGACCATGACTCCCGTCTCTATTGCCTTCATCGTGGGATTGATCAGACTTAAGTCGGCTTCAACACATCGCATGAGCCGAGAACAAGCGGGCCCTAATTCTCCTGTCGAAATCATTGTACCGCTGAAAGGACGGATGCCCGGCCAGGAGAATATTCTCAAATCGTTGCTCGAACAGAGCTATTCCAACTATCACGTGATCTTTGTTGTGGAGAGCGACGCGGATGCGGGCAATGCCATGGTGGATGAGTTGTGCAACCGCCGGCCCCATGCGCGCAAAGTGATAAGCGGACGCAGCGGTTCCTGTGCGCAGAAGAATTACGGCCTGGTCGAGGGCGTGCGGCATCTGAGGCCGGAGACCGAGTTCATCGTCTTCTGCGACAGTACCAATGCAGCGGATCCCGAGTGGCTCGAGTATTTCACGGCTCCTCTACGATCCGGCGAGGCGGAGGCGGTCACCACCTTTCGTGCGTTCGACCCCCGGCCGGAGACCCTGGGCGGGGTGTGCCAGGCCATTTACGCGTCATTTATCCTTATTCTGCTCATGTTGAAGCCCAAACCGTGGGGAGGGGGCACGGGCATAAGCCGAAGGACCTTCGAGGCTCTGAATGTCGTGGATGTCTGGTCACGTACGGTTGTGGATGACCTGGTGTTGGGAAACATTCTTGACCGGGCGGGAATCCGGGTCAAAATGACGCCCCGACACCTCTTGCAGTCGCCTTTGCGCGGCCAGACCATCAAGGGCTTCCTTTCGTACCTGGATCGGCAGATTCTGTTTCCCAAGTTCACGAATCCGGGGTTATGGTTTATTACCCTCATCCTCAACCTGAGTGTTACGCTTCTGTCGTTCGTCTCGCTTACCGTATGCATTCTGTTCCCCCTCGGTTACGTTGACGTGCTTGCCGGAGTGACTTGTTACGGGTTCTTGGCAATTCTCGTAACGGCCGTGCTGGCCCTCCGGCGCGTGAATCAGTTTCCCGTGCGGGCAACCAGGTGGGTCGGGTCTCTCCTCCCACTGCTCGTATTGTCGTCGTTCGTGTACATCAGATCACTCGTCGTGAACCATATCGATTGGCACGGCAGGAGATACCTTCCCGGAAAGGGAGGCGTCGTGATCTGCACAACCAGTCCTCCCTCGGGGTCCGGGAACAAGGCGGGTGAAACCTCATAGAAAATCCGAGGCAGAGGATCCATGCACGGGTCCCTGCGCAACGCCTGGCGTTGCAGGACACTGGGCGTACCAATCATGATACAAGGAATCATCCTTGCAGCCGGACTCTCCACGAGGATGGGCAAGCCCAAACTCTCGATCCGTCTTCAGGGGACCACAATCCTGTCGCTGGTCGTTCAAGCCGCGCTGGATTCCTCGCTGCATCGGGTGATCCTCGTCACCGGACCGGGAGGCGCGGTGGTCACCGGGGTCTCGATGTCCTCAACCGCGGCCGTAAGGCTTCAGACGGTTTCCAACGCCCATCCCCGCGAGGGGATGTCCTCATCGCTTCGGGTAGGAATGGCCGCGGTGGATCCGAACTCGCAGGGAGTCATGGTAATTCTGGCGGATCAACCCTGGTTGACTCACACGGTGATCGACGACCTTGCGTCCGCCTTCATGAGAGACGACGGGAAGATTGTGGTTCCCACAATCCGGGGTAGGAGAACGACGCCGGTGGTCTTTCCGGCCGATCTCTTCGACGAGTTGAAGGCCCAGAGCGGCGATGTGGGAGGAAGAAACGTGGTGGTCCGGAATCTCGACAGGGTTGTTGAAAGAGAAATGGGGGCCTATTATGACGATGCGGACGTCGATACTCCCGAGGATCTGAAACGTGCAGAGCAAATTACCTCGGACGAAGAATCCCGCAGACGGCCCCGGGACGGAATCTGAGATTGTCCCCGCTTTCACGGCTCCGGTCCCGTTTACGGCAACGGGCGGAGAGGTCCACCCTCTATCGCAGAGTGGGCCGCGGTAAGGTCCCGCGGTCTCCGCAATTGAACAGGTCGGGTTGAGAGAACCGAAGTATGAAGATCCGCTTGGCAAATACGGCCGGTTTCTGCATGGGCGTGCGCAGAGCAGTCGACATGGTGCTTGATCTCCAGAGGGCTGATCCGCCTCTGCCCATTGTCACGTACGGACCGTTGATTCACAATCCTCAGACATTGGAACTCCTCGAATCGCGCGGTATTCACGAAGCGGATTCCATTGAAGAGATCGGAGGAGGGACCGTCGTGATCCGTGCTCACGGGATTTCTCCCCAGGAACGCAGGATTCTTCTCGACAAAAGAGTCAAGATAATCGATGCCACATGTCCTCGTGTCGCACGGGTGCAGGCAGTCATCCGGCGGCATGCCGCCGGAGGACACTTCAGCGTGATCGTGGGCGATGAAGATCACCCGGAGGTGCGCGGTCTGATGGGCTTTGCAGCCGCGGGCGGGGTAGCCATTTCGGATGCCGACGATCTCAAAAAGCTTGCCCTGGTTCCGAGTAAAGGCGGCGTCTGCGTCGTGGCCCAAACGACGCAAGAGATCAAGACGTTCGATGCCGTGACGCACTCGCTGGAAGGGCGGTGCTCGGATCTCCACGTGTACAACACCATTTGCGATTCCACCAGGAAACGTCAGGCGGAAGTGAGGAGACTCGCGCGTCACGCGGATCTCATTGTCGTGGTCGGAGGAAAAGGATCGGGCAACACGCGCAGACTGGTCCAAGTCGCCGAGGCCCAGAATGTCCCGTCGCTTCATGTGGAGACGGAAGACGAGATGGGGCTCAAGGAACTCGCCGGCGCGGAAGTGATCGGGGTGACGGCCGGCGCAAGCACTCCGAACTGGCAGATAAGCCGCGTCATCGACAGGCTCAAAGAGATCGGAATGAGCCGCAAGCCCGGGCTTCCCAAGCGATTTCGGAGATTGGTGGACATCACGGTTATGACCTACGGTTGGGCCGCGCTGGGCGGCGGAGGATTAACCGCCACATGCCTGATCCTCCAGGGGCGACCGGTCGGCGGGTTGCCGGTAGCCGTCACCATGCTGTTCGTAATCTCCATGCACTTATTGAACAGACTCCAAGAGCGGTCGGGGGCGGTGAGGTTCAACACTCCGGAGATTGCCGCGTTTTACGCGCGTCACCGCACGTTGCTCGGAACCATCGGGGTGATCGCGTCCGTAGCCGCGGTAATCCTGAGCTATTGGATGAGCATCTATTCCTGCATCCTCCTGACCGGCATGGTCGTGGCCGGGAGGCTGTACACCGAACCCCTGTTTTCGGCAAGCACATTGCCCAAGATCCGATGGCGCAGCCTCAAGGACCTCCCGGGATCCAAGACTCCGCTGGTGGCTGCAGGCTGGGCGGTATCAGCCTCGGTGCTTCCTGTTCTGGGGGCGGAACCTCCCGCGTCCCTGCCGGCTCTCGCAGTCTCGTTCGTCTTTGCTGCGGGGATGGTGTTCTGGCGGACTGCCATGTCGGATCTTCTCGATATTCAGGGAGACCGCATCGTGGGACGGGAGACCATCCCCATCCTGATCGGGGTCAAGAGGACCCGCCGGTTGTTGTTGGCGCTGGTGGGTGCCGAGGCTCTTCTCCTCATGGGATCGGCCGCGGCGGGGGTGATAACCCCTATCGGCTATTGGCTGCTGACAAGCGTATCGGTGTTCGGTATCTTTCTCATGCTGTTCAGACGACGGCACTTGGTGGACCGACTTTGGTTCGAAGGCGTCATTGACGGCAATTTTGTACTTGCAGGACTGCTCTCCATGGCGTATGGAATATCATGAGGGGTTCGAGAAAAAACTCTTGACAGATCTTTAGGCATGAGGTAAAAAGTATAGTTTTATAGAGGAGCCTTTTGCTGGCGTAGCTCAACCGGTAGAGCAGCTGATTTGTAATCAGCAGGTTGCGGGTTCGAGTCCCATCGCCAGCTCCCAGGATGGAGGGGTTCCCGAGTGGCCAAAGGGGGCAGACTGTAAATCTGTTGGCTCAGCCTTCGGAGGTTCAAATCCTCCCCCCTCCACCACATCCTAAGGCATCGCGACTGGTTTGACTCCGTAGGTTCGCGGGAATAGCTCAGTTGGTAGAGCGTCAGCCTTCCAAGCTGAACGTCGCGGGTTCGAGTCCCGTTTCCCGCTCCAAATAGTGCACACCGCGGCCGCCGGCCCGAAAGCCGGCCCCGCGGCTCTGAATAGAAGGGTCGCATCCCTAAAGGAAAGTCGCTTCGTGTCCGAGCCCACGTAGCTCAGTAGGTAGAGCACTTCCTTGGTAAGGAAGAGGTTCACCGGTTCGATCCCGGTCGTGGGCTCCAGAATGACGCACCCGAGGCTGCCTTGGGAACCCGGGCGCGCCGCTTTCACGATGTGGTCGGAACAGACCCCTCAAAGACTATTCTGCCGGTGACTTTGTTGTAAGGAGGAGCCCATGGGCAAGGCGAAGTTTGAGCGTACGAAGCCTCACGTGAACGTTGGAACCATAGGTCACATCGATCACGGCAAGACTACCCTGACGGCGGCGATAACCAGGACCCTGTCGAAGAAGGGTCAAGCCGAGTA
>JAZDHD010000188.1:0-5083 GCA_043806215.1 Pseudomonadota bacterium
CCGGATTATGATGTTTGGACTCCGCGCAACGTGCCGATGGGAATCGCGCACCCTGTGGAATCCGAAGTGTCGGGCTCCGGGGTGCAATTGACCGGCCCTGAAACAGGTCTGCGCGACGGCCGGGAGGAAAATCCGGTATACTCCGAGACGGCCGGGGAATCTCCGGCGGCGGAAGCAACGGATGAACCCGGCACCGGTGAGTCGCCGGCTGTGAGCGATGAAGCCGACCTCCCCGAGACAATTGAACTCACGTGGTTTGAGCCTATGGACTCTCTTCTTACAGCGGCCGAGGAGAAGAGGACCGATTCTTCTCAGGCCTTGCCCGCGGCGGAAACGCGACGGTATGCAATCCCCGAAAACCTCGAGGTCTCGTGGTCGGAGCCCGCAAACGGGAAGACGGGTGACCGCCGTGACGGACCGAGGAAGATCCATCCCGCGCGATACCACGGCGCATGAATCCCCGGGGCGGTTCGGCTCGGTCTTGGGAATCATCTCCCGGAAATTATCTTTCCGGCACCCACACGGCCGCGAGACCCAAATGTGTGACCGAACGTATAAAATGCCGCACTAAGAGCTCCGCGGCGTAAATACGGTCACGGATTCCGTAAACGCGCGGTAGCGTCCCGGCGTCCCTGCCGGGCGTGTTTTGTAGGGGCACCCCCCTGTGGGTGCCCTTGGGTAGGCACAGGGGCCAACCCCTACCAAACCGGCACGGAGGCCGGCGCTACCAAACCAGGGATAATTGCCACAAATGTGACACCGTACTTCTGCCACGGAGCACTAAGGCTTCATGATAGTCCTTCGTAGCCCGGGCCTCCGTGCCCGGATCTTGTCCTTGCCTTCACACGGACACGACAACGTATTTGCGCCATGGAGGGAGCAGGAAGGGGCGGGAATCCCATGGAATCTCCATTCCTGCGGAAAGGTCCCGTCGGATGTCGGAGGGGATTCTCCTGCACGTCATTCCCCCCCGGGCGGAACAAATGGACCGTTGATGCCGAATTGCGGCCGTACCCCTCCGAAGAGGTTTTGTTGCCGGTGAAGGTATGGTAAATATAGAAGACGATGTGCAAGCATTCATGCGCTCAAAGGCTTCATACCGATGCGGAATTTCCGCAGCGGGGTAGGCGGCATAGACATGTTCAAAGTGCTGACAATAGGAGGTTCGGACTCGAGCGGCGGGGCCGGAATTCAGGCGGACATCAAGACCATACTATCCCTCGGAGCCTACGGGATGAGTGTCGTCACGGGAGTGACGGCGCAGAATACTCTCGGCGTTCAGGGGCTGCTGCCCGTGGATCCGGATTTTGTGCGCCGGCAGCTGGAATCGGTTCTCGGTGATATAGGGGCCGACTGCATCAAGACGGGAATGATGGTGAATGCCGAGATCGTCAAGGTTGTGTCGGAACGGCTTTCGCGGTACGGCCTGGACAAAGTGGTGGTGGATCCGGTCTTGAAATCCAAGAGCGGGGCAACACTCCTCGACGACGAGGGGCGGGACGCCTTGGTCGAGTGCCTCTTTCCCAAGTCGTACCTTGTGACGCCCAACATTCCCGAGGCTGAAGTACTGACCGGGCTCACCATCTCGGGTATCGGCGACATGATTCGCGCAGCCAAGGAAATCCTGACCATGGGGCCGAAGTATGTCCTGGTCAAGGGCGGGCATTTGGACGACACGCCCGTCGACGTGCTGCACGACGGTTCGCAACACTATGAGTTCAGTATTCAACGGGTCCGGACGCGTCACACTCATGGAACGGGTTGCACCCTGGCATCGGCGGTGGCTGTTTTTCTCGCCAGAGGGCTTCCGCTCCTGGAATGCGTCGACAAGGCCAAGAGATACCTTTACCGTGCATTGCGCTTCTCGCTGAGTATCGGCAAAGGAATAGGGCCGACAAATCATTTCGCTTCCATCACCAGGGAGATAGCCCGTACCCACGTTATTGAAGAACTGGAGAAGGGCTGTGCCAGACTGAAGCGCCTGAACATAGGACACCTCATCCCCGAGGTTCAGTCCAACCTGGCTTATGCAATCCCGTATGCGGAATCGGTGCATGACGTGGCCTCGTTCCCGGGGAGAATCATCCGCATTGGAAACAGCGTGGACACGTTCGCTTCGGCCAGGTTTGGAGCTTCACGGCAGATACACCACCTGGTGCTGGCTGCAATGGAATACGATCCCGAGCGTCGTGCGGCCATGACGATTCACTATTCGGACACGCTGGTCAAGCGGATCAAGTCCTTGGGGTACAGTGTGGCGGAGTTTGACCGGAGCCGCACTCCGCCGGATCTGCAGCGGGAAGAAGGGAGCACGTTGGCCTGGGGTGTTCAGGACGTCATGGAGGAACTGAGGAAGGTCCCCGATGCGATCTTCGATCGCGGATCAGTGGGCAAGGTTCCTCTGATCAGGTTGTTCAGCCACAACCCGGCTTCGATCGTGGATCTCATTGCAAGACTTTAGACAGGCATGTCCGATTGTCAATTCCGGCGGCCGTTGGACCGGCCGTGCCGGCAAAACCGTTTTGCGGTGCGATACCGTGGAACAGGGATGACCAAGGTGCCCCTATACGATCTTCATCAACGCGTCATTGATTACCTGAGAGTCTCGATCACGGATTTGTGCAACCTGAGATGTGTTTATTGCAGACCTGCCGAGGGAGTCCAATTAATCAGCCACGATGAGATCCTTAGACACGAGGAGATCCTCACCGTCATAAGCGTAGCACGTGACTTGGGGATCCGGAAGATAAGGATCACCGGGGGAGAACCGTTGGTTCGGCGCGGAGCCCTGGGATTCTTGGCGGAGCTGGCCGCGATGGAAGGCATCGAGGATGTGGGACTCACCACAAACGGCGTACTCTTTGCCTCCATGGCCCGCGATCTTCGTGCTGCAGGACTCAAACGCGTCAACATAAGCTTGGATTCCTTGCGCCGGGAAACGTTTCGCTCCATCACCCGGAGCGATCGTCTGGACGAAGTGCTGGCCGGCATTCACAACGCGCTGGACCTTGGCTTTGATCCCGTGAAAATCAACGTGGTGCTTCTCCAGGGCATCAATGAGGCCGACGTCCCCGGCTTCGCACGCCTTACCGTGGAGAAGCCGCTTGATGTGCGTTTCATCGAACGGATGCCGTTCGGCGGGGACTCGGTTCCCGATTCTCCGGACTCCTTCAGCTCCCTGAAGGTGCTGGACATGATCCGCCGGCAAGTAGGGGAACTCGATCCCCAAGAGAGAGGACCGCTGGACGGCCCTGCCACCATGTTCCGCATCAAAGGGGCAAAGGGACGGATAGGGATCATCGACCCGGTCACAGGCCACTTCTGCGGTACGTGCAACAGACTCAGGCTCACCGCTCGAGGAACGCTCAGGCCTTGCCTGCTGTCCGGACAGGAGATAGACGTGCGCGGAGCGCTGAGAAGAGCGGCTTCCCGCGACGAGATTGCGGGCATTATCCAGGCCGCGGTTCTTGCCAAACCGGTGAGCCACGGCTCCCGTCTTTGTGCCATGGGAGAGGGGATGAACCGTATAGGAGGGTGAGGTGCCGACCTGACGGGAACGATGGGAAACGACCGGCAGGCCGGCGGTCCTGAAGAAGTTAGGGTCCGTCCCCAAGTATGCCTATCATTTCTCGGGCCTCGCCGGTGAATGGTATAGCCATGGGGGCACGAGCAATCGGGGACATGATCCGATTTTGGATCAATCCGGGGACACGATTCCGAGTTTTGCGAGGTCGCATGGCGCCACTCGCAAAATCGGATCATGTCCCCGGATTGCTCCCGCCGGGGCGCTCTTCGGTAGCGCCGGCCTCCGTGCCGGTATTCTACAGGGAGACAATAGGACAAGATCGAGAATCCCACCCCCGTTCGTCAGTATGACAGCCTTCTACAGTCTCGCTCCTTGAATACTGCGGACACCTTCACGTTTGTCATTGCGAGCCGTAGGGGTAGGCCCCCGTGCCTACCCTGGGCGCCCATCCCGCGTTCTGCGCGGGACCCCTACGGGAGGGCACGGCAATCTCAGCCTTTCATGAGGCATTGAGATTGCTTTCCCGATGTGCGCGGGGCTTCGCTCCTCGCAATGACGGGAACGACATGCGGGATCCTTGAGGAACCGGATTAGGATTACCGCGAAATTCAAAGAGCGTCACGCCATGACCATGCCCTCTCAACCAATCTTGAGCTTCATCGTAGTCAACAGAAACACGCCGGATTTGCTTGTCCGGTGCTTGGACCATATATACCGCTCCGAAATCGACGGGGAGTTCGAAGTCTTCGTCGTGGACAACGGTTCCTCCGATGATTCGGTGGAACGGGTCGGCCGGCTGCATCCTCGGACAGCGGTAATCGAAGCCGGGCGGAATCTCGGTTTTGCCGCAGCCAACAACAGAGCCTTCGAGAAGACGCGCGGGGAGTTTCTCCTCCTGGTCAATACCGATGCCATGCTCGAACCCGACTGCGCGGCAAGGCTTCTCAACCTGATGAGAACAATGCCCCGTGCAGGCATGGCGGGGCCGCAGCTCCTCAATGGCGACGGCAGTGTTCAAACTTCGTATGAAGCGGTACCGACCCTGGCCACGGAGACCCTGAACCGGAGTCTCCTCAAACGGCTTTTCCCTCACCGCTATCCGGGCAAGAATCAACGGTTGTCCGGGCCAACGCCGGTCGAGGCGCTCATCGGAGCGGTGATGATGGTTCGGAGAGCAGCGTGGATTCAGCTGAGAGGATTTGACGAGGATTACTTCTTCTTCCTTGAAGAAACCGACCTGGCGGTACGGATGCGCGGGGCGGGGTGGCAGGTCTTTCACGAGCCGCGGGCGTGCGCGGTGCATCTCCAGGGTGCGACGGCAAACGCGGTCAAGACGGGAGCCCGCATCGAGTTCTACCGCTCGCGGTACCTGTTCTTCAGGAAACACTACGGAGCGCGCTCAATGAACGTACTCAGGGGAGTGCTCACGGCAAACCTTGCCCTAAATGTTGCGTTCCTGGGCATGGTGAACGCTGCGACGCGCGGAAGATCCGGCGGAGTATCAGGGAAATACGCGGTCAGGAAAGGTCTCTGGGAGTGGCATCGTGAGGGTTGCCC
>JAZDHD010000189.1:0-10494 GCA_043806215.1 Pseudomonadota bacterium
GCGTTTTGCCGGCCTTGTCCCTGCCTGTTGCGCAAGAATTACGACGGGAGAAACCTTTGGTGAATAACCGGCCGCGAATAATCATTTTCTCCGGAAAAGGGGGCGTCGGCAAGACCACCGTCGCCTCCGCGACTGCGTTGCGTTGCGCGGAGAGAGGATTGAAAACCATTGTCATTTCCATTGATATCGCTCACAGCCTGTCGGATGCGTTTCAACTCGATACGGATCTTCACGACCGCAATCGCGGTCAAGCCCGGCGGTTGACCGACAACCTTTGGCTGCAAGAGGTCGATATCCAGGAGGAGTTGGACCGTCACTGGGGAGAGGTATCGAAGTACCTGGCCGCCCTCTTCGGGGCCACGGGAATCACCGATGTCATGGCCGAGGAGTTGGCGGTGATCCCGGGTATGGAGGACGTGATCAGCCTCCTGTACATCAATCAATATTTTCAGGAGAAAACCTACGACGTCATTGTCGTGGATTGTGCACCCACCGGTGAATCGCTGCGCTTCATTGGAATGCCCTCGACTCTGGAATGGTACATCAATAAGGTGTTCAACCTCGAGCGCAACCTTCTCAGGGTCACCCGTCCCATTGCCAAGAAGATCACCGATATTCCGCTCCCCGAAGACAGTTATTTCGCGGCATTGAAGGATTTGTTTCTCAAGCTCGACGGAGTGGACGACGTTCTCCTGGATCGCGACGTAACCTCGATCCGGTTGGTCACCAACGCGGAGAGAATGGTCGTGAAGGAAACGCAGAGGGCCTTCATGTACTTCTGCCTGTATGGACTGGTCGTCGACACCATTGTGGTGAACAGACTGTTCCCCCATTCCGTTCAGGACGACTATTTTCACGATTGGATCGTCACTCAGCGCAAGAGCATGGATCAGATCCGGACCATCTTCGATCCCATACCTATCCGGACGGTGGACATTCTCAGAGACGAGGTTGTCGGATTGGAGCGCTTGGCTGAAATGGGAAGGATGATTTACGGCGACGAAGACCCTGCTGCGGTAATGCACAAAGAGAGCCTCTACGAAATTTCGCGTCGGGACGGACACTACAACCTGAGAATCAAGCTCCCCTTTGTAAGCAAGGAGTATGTGGATCTGTTCAAGGAACAGGGCGACCTGGTGATTCGGATCGGCTCCTTCAAGCGGCACGTGTTTCTGCCCAGGGCATTGCACAACCTGAAGCCTGCACGCGCGGTACTGGAAGATAACGTTCTCTCCATAGATTTTCCTGGGGACAAATAGGAATGAGGCAGGAGATGAATCCATTCTGGTTTGCAGTGAAAATTGGCGGAATGGCCTTGGTCACCGTAGCGGGCACAGCGTTGGTCATGAAGAAACTCTGCCCCAAGCCCGCGGATCTTATGGCGGGCGCCATACACTTCAAGAAGGGGTTTGAGGAATTTCATAAAGGTTTTTCAAGTCTTCTCGTCGGGACGCCCGATGCGCCGGACCCTGAGGCCAAGAAGAAACGGAAGGAAGCTTCAAGAATCCGTATTGAGTAGCTCCCCCCGCCCTCACGTCTCATAACGGGTGCAGCTCTTTTCCGGTTGGGGTGAAATTCCTCATCCCTTCTCGTTCTCGTAGGGGTAGGCCCCCGTGCCTACCCGGGCGGCCGGCCCGCGTTCTGCGCGGGACCCCTACAGCCTGGGAATGCCTATCCTCCGGGCTCTGCCCGGTCTTCGGCTCGGAGTCCCGGGGGCTTTCATGGTCGGTTGCGATCCCTGAATCATGGGGGTTTTTGGAAGACTCATGAAGCTGTTCGTCGATCCCCGCTGTTGGATGCTCCATCATCAAATGTGGTCTACGGTCGTTGAGCGTCGATTGGTTTGACGGCCGTAACCAGTGCAGGCTGCACGAGATCGGCAGGGGTTGCCCCGGCACATGAGCACCCTTCGGATTCTTGGGCATCTCCCTTGAGCCGGATTTTGACCTCATGAAAGCCGGTGCCGGTCAGCATCGTGCGCAAATCCTCCACAGGGGCGGCCCCTGCGATACACGCGCAGTAGAGTTCGGTGTTCCCCAGCGTTTCAGCCGGAAGAGGGGCTTGGGCGATCATGTCCGCGACGGCAAGACGGCCTCCCGGCTTGAGGACCCGGTAGATCTCCGACAGGACCCGAGGTTTGTCCGGTGAGAGGTTGATTACGCAATTCGAGATGACGACATCCACCGAAGCATCCGCCACGGGAAGATGCTCGATTTCACCAAGTCGAAACTCCACATTCCCACAGCCTCCTTTGACCGCGTTCTCACGGGCCTTACTCAGCATTTCGGGAGTCATGTCCACCCCAATGACATGCCCTTCCTCTCCCACCTGTCTTGAGGCAAGAAAGCAATCGACACCGGCTCCGCTCCCCAGGTCGAGAACCGTTTCCCCCCGGTTGATCTCTCCCAAGGCCACGGGGTTTCCGCATCCCAAGGCCAAATAGGACCCCTGGGGCAGGCCGCGGACGTCCTCCTCCGGATACGTGAAACATCGGGAACCATCTGAAACGCCTCCGGTGACGGGTTGCGTGGTACAGCACGATGACGCGGACGCGGCCCCGGAACCGCAGCAGTTTGTACCTTTCTTGACGGCTTCGCCATAGTGTTGACGGACCGTTGTCCGAATCCGATCATTGCTCAGTGTTTGCATTGTTCTTCTCCTTTCTATTCAAGTAAGCTATTCCGCACAACAGTTCCGCTCGTAGTCGATGACCTTACCCCGACGATCCAATTCAAACCGGCAGCAATCGAGCAACATGGTCTTGAGTTTCTCTCTCGCCCTTTGCACACGCGACTTGGCCCCGGTGAGGGATATACCGAGTTCCTCACTCATCTCTTTCTGCGTCAGGCCTTGATAGGCCGTCAGCATCACGGCCTCACGGTATTTTTCCGGCAGCCGTTCCACCATGCTTCTGATGCATGGGGCCAATTCCTCGATGACTTCAGGGCATGCCGCAAATGTGGGGGACATGAGATTGTCCGGGAGTTCCACGGTAGTTTTTCTCGTCCGGTAGTAGTCGATGATGGTGTTCCGGGCAATCCGGAACAACCAGTAACGGGATTTACGGACGTCTTCCAGCGTTCCTATCTGAGACTGTATTTTGAGAAACACGTCCTGGAGAATATCCTCTGCGACCTCCTCGTCGGGAACCCGCCTTCGTATGAACGCCTTGAGTGAGGTGCTGCATTCTTTCCATATGATTTCAGTGTGATCCATGGATAATCGTACCGCCGGAACCTGCCTTTGGGTGTGTGCCGTCCTTCGGACCTCTTCGACGTCGTCTGCCTGTCGTCCGTAGCTCGGTCGGAACAGGCGTAAGCGTTTCGCCTTACACATCTCAGACGAATGAAATGAAAAAAGGACGCAAAACGACGCACGGTGAAACGGGCGCTCTGCCACAATCTACGGTCACGGAGCCAACAATTGCAGGAAAGGGTTGCCGGGACGGATTCTTCGTACGGATTCACAGGGACCCGTCAACCGGGTTGATTGAGCTTCTTCAATGCCCCTGCCTTGCCGCGGTAGGCATCGTCAACATCATTCATTGAATACCATTTGCCCGGGGATTGGATCCGGTTTGCGTCGATCGGATTTCTGTTATCAGGATCTCGTGATTCTGTCTTCGAGCGACTCGAGTAGCCGTTTCCCATGGAGAATTGCCAAGAAGGTTACCCTGTTGCACTCGACTCGGTAAATAAGCCGGTAGCTATATACGACGCGCTCTCGGATGGTCTCATTGTCAAGCTCGGGCACAATTCGTCCTGCGTAAGGAAAGTCCTTCAACTTCTTTGCCGTGTCCATGTTGGCACTCCTCTGCAGATGGGGCCGGTATTGCTCCTTGATCTCGCCCTTTTCCGCGGTACATTCCGGCTCATCATAAGGGTACGCAGATTGTGCGGTAAGATCACTCCTTGTCCTTCAGCAAGTCCTTCAGGGCGGCAAAGGGCCGATGGATGGAAGAAGGTTCCGGATCACCCGCTTGCGCGTCGTATTCGGAATCCTCCGCCTCAAGATATTTCTGGTGCTCCATATCGTGGCAATATATGCAAAGGAGTTCCCAATTGGCGCCGTCGGGCGGATTATTATCGTGGTCGTGATCCTTGTGATGGACGGTCAACTCCTTGAGCTTCCTTCCCGAGAACTCCCGCCCGCAGCGGCCGCAAATGTGCGGGAACAACTTGAGGGCCCGGTCACGGTACATGGTGGACCGCTTCTCTTGATTCCGCTTAGCCTGTGCGAGGACTTCACCAGGTCTGCTCACCGCGGTTCTCGTCTTACTCGTGCGCATCGGTCACCCTCTGATCCTTGGGTTTCTTGGGATCCGCCTCCCCTGGATGGGTCGGTCACAGTGTAACACGGAGGGCCCCCCGGTGAAAGGGATGGTCTCGGCCGCGACCGGGCACAGCCCGCCTCCGCGTTCCCGACTGAGCTTCGGGGCGGTCTTTAGTACCCCGGGCCTCCGTGCCCGGTTACTATTCTTGCCGGCATCCGGCACGGCAGCCAGACGAAAAGATGTGACCCAACCTATGAAATTACGCACTAAGTGCCCCGTTTCCTAATTACGGTGTCGTATCCAAGGCAGCAAAGCCTGCTTTGGTAGCGCCAGCCTCCGTGCCGGTATTCTTTAGTGGAAACAACGTACTATCTCTCGCCCGGCAGGGACGCCGGGACGCTACCGCGCCCACTCAAGAATACGGCATCGTATTCGGGAAATGGCGCACTAAGAATTCATCTCAGCCCCTTGCCCCCGCACAACCAGGGTCGGTTCACTGAACAAGGCGAACTTGAGCCACTGAAAGGCGAACTCGAGGAGACTGAGATCATCGTCGCGGAGTGCATCCACGGTGTCCGGCGAAATTTCGAACTTTGTCAGGAAAGCGCTCTGGAAGATAAAATCGCGGAATCGATCCGGATTGTAGCATGCCATCATGAACATCTGAATATGCCGGGGGCCGAGGGTTACCTGTTTGCCTCTGGTCCTGTGCACGTACAATTCCATGAGGAGATCGTTGACCCGGTTGTACTCGTGCATGCCCTGGTCCGTGAGCCATTCTCGGACCCGCCAATTGGCGGGCTCCTCAAACCCGCGGCAGTGAGCTTCCCTCACCGTGAAATAGAATTCCCTGCTTGTTCCGTCCAACGGGTGCTTGGTCGAGGCTCGGCCCAAGGGGTAAATGCGGCAAGCACCCGGACGGTCCGGGTATACGGAACAGCCTTCCGGGGTGACAAACGGACATCGTTGGCCGGCTTCCTCGGTCATCTTCAGGAGAACCTCCGGAAAGCCGTGGGCCGTCTTCGAACGGATGCGGCAGTGCGTGTCGAGAAAATCGGCCGACGACAAAGCGAGTCTCTTCCGGAGCTTCAGGACATCGAATGGGGTGAGCAGCAATTCCAGTTTGCGGCAACAATCCGTGAAACAGGGCACGTGCGGTCCACAGGCAAACCGGAACTCGTCCTCGACGGAGAGTCTCTTGTCCGGATTGACCGCCGGGTTCGTCTCCGAGCGTTTTTCAGTCATGCAACAACTCCTTTCTAATTGCCCGGTTTGATTGCAGGGGCCGTGAGGCGTCATGTCCCCGATTGCCGGCGGCCCCCATGGCCACACCATTCACCCGAGAGGCCCGGGCTGTGAAGAACTTTCACCAAGCCCTGGGCACCCACGGGGGGGGTGCCCCTACAAATCGGGCCCGTGGGGCGGGCGTCTCTGCCGAGCAAGCGATAGTACGTTGTTTCCACTAAAGAATACCGGCACGGAGGCCGGCGCTACCAAAGCAGGCTTTGCTGCCTTGGATACGATACCGTAATGAGGAAACCGGGCACTTAGGATTCTCCGGGCAAAGGCTTTTCCCCTTCGCGGTCCTCCAAGAACCGTGCAAATGCGGCCAGATTGGGAAACACCAGGTCGGCCGTGTCGTCGCTTCCCTCGGTAATGCGTACGGTACGGGTTCCGGCCAGTTTTCCCGCGACGATATCCGAGGAGGAATCACCGACCATGTACGACGAGGCCGCATCGATGTGCAGATCGCGAACGGCATCGAAGATCATTCCCGGCTGAGGTTTGCGACATCCGCAGTTCTCATGCTTGTCATGCGGGCAATAATAAACGGCATCCAATTCCGCTCCTCCTCGGCGCAACTCTTCGACCATATGGTCGTGCACGGCCTTGAGCTGATCTTCGGTCATGAGTCCGCGGCCTATGCCTCGCTGATTGGTTATCACCACGCGAAGGTACCCCAATTCCCTGAGTGTACAAAGTGCCTGAATGACGCCGGGCAAGAGTTTGAACTCGGACGCGAGTTTCACGTAACGGTCTTCCGGGAGCTTGGCATTTATGACGCCGTCCCGATCGAGGAAGACCGCGCGTCGGACATGTCGGCCATTGGTCTGCGTCTTCACGGTTTCGATCCTGATCTCACAGGTCTCCGGACTGCACACCCGCATCGTGCGACGGCCCACAGCAATCGGGGGACATGATCCGATTTTGCGAACGGCACCATGCGACCTCGCAAAACTCGGAATCGTGTCCCCCGATTGCCAAACCGAGAGGCCGTAGGGATGATGGTCATTCGGTGACAGACGATTACCATAAGACCGATTCCGGTCGAGGTCAAGACGCCGTGCGATCACCTCATGGGCGGCCGGTGTGGCATGCGAGGTTTGTTGGCAGATATTTAGGTAGGAATTTTGGAAAGATGAGCATGTCTCTTCAAAAAAATATTCACCATTTACTCAGAAATTACTTGACATAATTTCCCGTTTGAATAATGTCCTCATCCCAGGACATTCAATCAAGGAGGGAGGGTATGGTGATAAGAAAGCCCTTGAATGTATTGGTTTGTCTAGCTATTGCCACAGCAATGGCTACAATCCCCGCATGGGGATACAACGGATCGGATTCCGGCGCAATTCCCGGTATTCAGGGTGATGCTCTGTCCGCCGACCCCATCGGCCGGTCTACCGGGCAAACGCCCGCGAGAACGACCCGGCCGGCGGAGACGCGGTCTACCCGATCCATAACACATCGCTCCCATGGAGTGAACCGATCATACAGTCCGCCGCCGCGGCCTACGACCCCGGTCTGGCGGCCGCAGGTTCAGGCTCCTCGGTACGCAGCTTGTCCTCCTCAGGGATGCGGGACATCGTATCCCGAGACGGTTGCGAATCCGTTCGCGTCGAACCCTCTGTTTCCACCGCTCATGGGGCTTTTCAGTCCTTTCGGGCTGAATTTCGCAGGTTCGTGCGACACGTACCTACCGCGTGCCCAGTGTAAGCAATTCCATATCAACATCAAAGGGTGGCGGGCAAAACTTAATGGCAGCACCATGTTGTGGGGCACCAATTTGATCGGCGGAGAAGGTACGGAATTGGACCTGCACGACAACCTGGGATTGAGGCGTTACGAGTGCCGCTACGAGGTGGAAGCCCGGTACAACATTCGGGAGAACTGGGGTATCAGATTCTCCTTCATGCCCATCAACTACAGGGAAAACCATGTGCCGGCAAACGGATTCTATTTCGGCAACGCCTATTACGCTCCGACGGTTCCTATCCTGACCAAATGGGACCGGTATGTCTACCGCTACGACCTGGTATATGATTGGTTCCAGTCGAGGACCGCGGTATCCAGTATCTTCCTCGGCAGCAACATTTACGACGACAAGCTTTCCGTGAGCAACGTGGTTCAGCGGAGAAGCCGGTCTCAGGGGTTTGCTCTCGTGTCCGCGGGCGGCAGCATCGAGCGCATCATACGGCCGGTGAAACGGGCCACGGCATCGCTCAAGTGCCAATGGTCCGTGCAATTCCTCAACGCCTATCTCGGCTGGGACGGGTATGCCGCCTGGCGGGTGGCGGTGCCGATGGAGTGCGGGCGGTTCGGTTACCTGGAAGCCGGCTGGAGATGGATAGCGCTTCAGAGGGACGAGCCGTCGAACATAGACAAGACAAGTTTGGACGGATTTATGGCTACCGCGGGCCTGGTCTTCTGAGCAGCCCGCGAAGCCGGACACACGGGACTTGGTCCTCCCACGGCGCAAATAGGGTGACCTATTCTCGAAGACACTTGCGGTAAGGCTCGGTATGATCCCGTCTCTCGTTCCGCGCGGGATGCCGGGCCGCCAATGCCGCGAAAGCTTACGAGCCTACGGCACGGTACTTGCGCAACGGATCACTCACGCGGCTGGAGAGCGCCGCCGAATACCCGGGTTCCCAGAGAATCCAACGGGCGCACTCCTTCCAGAGGTTGAATGTCCATTAACCTTGGCGGCACGTGGACATTCTCACGGGAACGCTACAGAGGCACGGCGGCGCCAGGCAACAACCCGGTCGACGGATCGGGTTGTTTGCGTTCATTTGTCTTGACAACGCCCCTGTCCGGTGGTAATGGTCATTGTTTACATGTGTGAAGAGGTGTGCCATGAAGACCTGGACCCCCAAGCTCGGGGAAGTTGAAAAAAAGTGGTATGTCATAGATGCCAAGGATAAGGTCCTGGGCAGAGTTGCCGCCGAGACCGCGCGCATCCTGAGGGGGAAACACAAACCTCAGTTTGCGCCCCATATGGATACGGGCGACTTCGTCATCATCGTCAATGCGTCGAAGGTGCGTCTCACCGGGAGAAAACTCCAGCAGAAGACGTATTACCGCCACAGCAACTATCCCGGCGGCCTCAAGTCAATGAAGGCGGACACAATGCTCAAGGAAAAACCCGAGAGGATGTTCCGGCTCGCGGTGAGGGGCATGCTTCCCAAGAATTCGTTGGGGCGGGCTCAATTGACCAAACTGAAGATTTATGCCGACGAGACACACCCCCATGCTGCGCAACAGCCGCAAATTCATCAATTCTAACTCCTGGAGATAACGGATGAAAGAGGATCGCCATTACGCTACGGGCAAGAGGAAGAACGCAATTGCAAGGGTGTGGCTGCAACCCGGCACGGGCGCGATGTTGGTGAACAATCGACCTCTGGACGTCTACTTTGGGCGCAAGACGTCCCAGATGATCGTCATGCAGCCCTTTGAACTCACTCAGACCGCGGGCCGCTATGACATCGTCGCGAATGTCTCCGGTGGAGGACTGTCCGGACAGGCTGGAGCGGTCAAGCACGGCATCAGCAAAGCCCTTTTGGAAGTAGACCCGGCATTCCGGAGTACTCTCAAACGGGCGGGATTTCTCACCCGCGATTCAAGGGCCAAGGAGCGGAAGAAATACGGAAAACGAGGGGCACGCGCGAGCTTCCAGTTCTCCAAGCGTTAATCTTCACAGGCTTCTGAACACGTCCATGACGGCGGCCATTACTTCCCCGGCCCTTCCCGGAATAATAATGTCCATGAGATGATCGTACGGGGTCGTCGAGAGATTGACCAGAATGAGGCGGGCTCCGGCCCGCTTCGCTTCGTACGGGAGGAGGGCTGCGGGCTGCACGACCAGGGAAGAACCCACCGTGAGAAAGAGATCGCAGGCGCGGGCATGATTGAAGCTCGCCTCGAGAATCTCCGTCGGAAGCGCCTGTCCGAATGCGATGGTCCCGCATTTGAGAGGGCCTCCGCAGTGAGGGCAATACGGAACTTCGATCCCCTCCCGCTCCATCATGCCGGTTATTTCCTCACGCACCCAACGCGCCTTGCAGTCAAGGCAACCGACTTCCCGCACCGTGCCGTGCAACTCGTAGATGGTGTCCGGGGAGCTGCCCGCATCCTGATGAAGCCCGTCAATGTTCTGTGTGATCAAGGCGGCGAGACGGCCGCTCTTTTCCACTTCCACCACGGCACGGTGAGCCGCGTTGGGTAGGGCATCCTTCATGGCGGGGTACCGTGCGCGGTCGTATTCCCAATAGAGCTTCCGATACTTCTCATGGGACCGGAATTTCTGGTATGTCAAGTCGTCCGGGTCGTACTGCGACCAGATTCCGCCGGGTGACCGGAAATCCGGAATCCCGGATTCCGTGGAAATACCCGCCCCGGTGAAGACCACCACCCTCTTTGCCCGGTGAATAAGCCCCGCGGCTGCCGCCACAGCTTCACTATCCATTGATCGACTCCCTTAGTGTCTGTCCCAAAACAAACCTTGCAAGTTGGCAATCCGGGGACACGATTCCGAATTTTGCGAGATCGCATGGCGCCGTTCGCAAAATCGGATCATGTCCCCGATTGCCGGCGGCCCCCACGGCTATACCATTAGGCCGAGAGGCCGGAGGGATGATGGGTCTATTGGGTGACAGACCCTTAGTGCCCCGTTTCCCAGGTACGGTGCAGTATTCTTGAGTACGCGCGGTAGCGTCCCGGCTTCTCAGCCGGGCGCTCCCCCCCTCAGTCCCCCCGTCAACGGGGGGAAGCAAGATTACCGGCACGGAGGCCGGCGCTGTCAAAGCAGGGATAATTGCCACAGCATCCGGGCACGGAGGCCCGGGCTACGGTAGGGGCGGACCTATGTGTCCGCCCGCATTTGGGCGCACACGCAGGTGCGCCCCTATCCCGCGGGACGCGGGATGGGACCGGCG
>JAZDHD010000190.1:0-2237 GCA_043806215.1 Pseudomonadota bacterium
AGCGGTTTTGAGGATCCGACCAACTGGTCCCCGCAACAAAGCAGGGAGACTGGTCCCTCGTGTTGGACCAGTGGCCTTGAGGACCCAAAACTGAGAGTTGAGGAATTCGTGTGAGCTTCTGTTGTCTTCGCTCCAATCGTAACTTCTCAATAAGTCCGGGCCATTTCCCCCCTCTTATCCCCCCGCAAGCGGGGGGAAGCGCTCCCTCCCTGCTTGCGGGGAGGGTCGGGGAGGGGAATTCTTGGAATTCGCCCGGGGTTTTTGAGAAGTTACCTCCAATCGTAGGAGCGTGAGGACGTCGAAGCCATTCCGGGGCATGGGGATATAACCAAACGGGTTGACGCCCCCGCGGCAGCTATTGCCCTGTACGGGCTAAGGCGCGATCCTACGGACTGAGGCAACGCGACAAGGAGATGATCACATGAAGACGATCAAGATGGCCTTGGCAACAACCATGGTGTTAGCGATTATAGGTGCGACCCCCGTGTTTTGTTGTGACTGGGGCATCTGTGATGTCGAATTTCTTACGAGTGCGGATTCGCTTTTGGGTCTCACATCCCGTTCGGAGTCATGCTTCCGCTCTTTAAGAGATGAATTGAGTGACTTATGCCGTCTCTACGGTAGTCCTTTACACAATCTTCTCTTCGGTCCAAGCTGTTGCGACCCCGATACCAACTGCGGCCAACGTTTTCGCCAAGACCTGAACGAGTTGCTCGGGATTCTGTACAGCGTACCGAAAGGCACGAGGAATTTCTCGCAACAGGTCCGGATCATATTCGGTCTGATATGCGGGGACTCCGGAGTCTTTCCCCAGTGCAATGAGGACTATTTGAAAGACACCCGCAAACTCATGAAACTTATGTCACCAAAGCAGGTGGGCATTACGTTGCCGGGAACATTCGAGGCCGGCAAGGAGGCGCAGAAAGGGGGCACAAGCAACCGCCTCCTCGATACTTTGGCGCAGGCTGACCCTGATAGGTTCATGGCTGTCAGAATGGTGCTGGCTGACGCACAGTTGGCACAAGCAGCATTGAGGAGTAACACGAATCTGTTCATGCTGGCTGCCGCTATGGGAGAGGCGAAGACGGTAGAAGCTCTTGCCAATGGCGAGGATGTGAACGCTCAGAACAACACCGGAAAGACCGCGCTCATGTTTGCGGCCTCTGAAGGACGTCTCACGGTTGTGGAGACTCTCTTGAAAGCAGGTGCCGATCCCAATCTGAAAGACAAGGAAGGCGATACCGCGGCTAGTTTGGCAAAGAAGAAAGACCATTACGATGTGCTGAAGATCCTGGAACAAGCATCCGTGAAAAATCAAGACAGACTGTCGGATTGATGCAGTCATATCAACACCCGGGATGCTGCGTGGTCAACACTGCTACACGGGTACCAAGCTTCTCCGGAGGCCCCTGGACCGCTTATCGACGGCCGCAAGGTAGTCGTACTCGAGCAACTCTATGGCGAGACCCCAGGGAACCCGGATAGCGGTCAGGCAGCCTCTTGGAAGTCGAACGCGAGACTCGAGACGACAAGAGGGACCCGGCCCAAATGCAAATATGTCAAGCATGCCCCCCGCTATTCCACGGATCGGTTGTTTGTAGCCCCGAGTCGGCCTATGATTTTCGCTGATCAACCTCTTTTCGACACATTTTCCGCACTCATGAATACTGGATCTTGCTAATTTTCGGTGATCTGAAGGGGGGCTCAAGAAAAGACTTGTCCTTTTAATGCGTTAGTGTACGCACATGGGACCGTTTATCTGGAGGTGCTCCATGTGCATTCACACTGAGAATATGCAGATCACCGATGCACGGTTCTTGCCGATCATATCTGCGTATGCCAAGAAGATCGGTCTGGTTGAGCGGATCGACGCATTGCTTGATTGCGAGATGGAAGTGAGCCCGGGACGCATCGTGTTGGCGATGATTCTCGATGCCCTTTCCGGGAGAAGCCCGTTGTTTCGCCTGAAGGAGTTCTACGCAGACAAGGATATCGAGCTTCTCCTCGGGGAAGCGATCCCTTTGTCGAAACTGGGCGACGACACCCTCGGGCGGGTTCTGGAAAGACTGTGGGAAGTGGGCACGAACAAGGTCCTCGGGACCGTGATGCTCGGTGTCATGCAGACCTACGATCTTGAATCAGATATCCGGGGACATACAACTCGTTTTTTCTAGGATGGACGCTTACGAGGACTTCCGGGTATTCCTGTGCTCAGGTCACGACCTGTAATCTTCTCG
>JAZDHD010000191.1:0-12938 GCA_043806215.1 Pseudomonadota bacterium
CCACCGACCAATCTTCTTCCCATAGCCAACTCTCATTTTTCATCACCGTCCCTCCTGGGACGGTGGTATACTCCATATGATTTCAAAACGCGAGATGAAAGTTAGCGCCTATGGGGGCCTACCCCTACGATACCGGCACGGAGGCCGGCGCTACCAAAGCAGGTCTTTCCTTCTCGTTCCCAGGCTCCTGCCTGGGAATGCCTATCCGCCGGGCTCTGCCCGGTCTTTGGCTCGGAGTCCCGGGGGCTTTCATGCTCAGTTGTGACCGCCCCGGTCATGGGGGTTTAGGAAACGAAGCACTAAGCAATCTCGATCTGGTAACGCCATGAGCTTCCGCCCTGCCTGCCTCGGGGCTTGCCGGTGAATCCAAAATCTCGATCATCGGGGAAAGCGCTGTTCCCAAAGAGGCCCCACGCTATGTTGTGGTGTAACGCTATTCCAGTCAAGACTTTTCTGATTGCCGCGTGCAATCACTCACGCTGACCCGCGGGACCGAAAGGGCGTCACCGGGCGTTGTTCTTTATGATTTCAATGAGTTGTCCAAGCTCTTCGGACGAAAAGCTATTCCCGAGCAGGCCTGCCGCCTCGTCCACGGTGCAGTCTTCCAGGAACGTCAGACTTGCCGCCCTCCGCACGTCCTCCTCCAAGGTTTCAGGCGACCATTCGAGTTCTGCGGTTCCGGGCGTGCGGCGAAATGTAATGCGGATCTTCCAATCGACCAACTCATAGTACTTCATTCCGTCGGTGAAGACCTGTCCGAACGGCAAATCGCTTGAAATGGTGTTTCCGTCGGACACCCAGCCCGTCACCTCTTTAACGGTACTCACAAGTCTGCCCTCATCGTCCGTTGAACCGGACCCCCCGGCACCTATGGATCGCCATTCGGTCTCATCCACGCGGTCAAGTCCGTCTCGGAAAGTAACTGCGTTCAGGCCGGCCAGTTCCGTGTCCAGGCCATGATCCTGTTGTGTCTCCTCATCATCCAGCACCGGCCACAAGCCGCTCTTTCCTATCAACAAGTCCCGGTCTCCGGCCGGGCCGCCCGCGTTCAGTTCGTGCAACCCGGAAAGATCAAGGGGACTACGTGGTTCGGATTGGCCCGGATCTTCCGGATACGGGCCGGTCGCTGCCGGTGGATCCGCTTCGGCCGCGCTGCCGGATCGGCAAACTTCCTCATCCGGATGGTCTTTCTCGTTTTCCATAGGTTCGTCAAACAGTTCCTGTGCGGATATGGATCGGGCTTCTCCCAACGGAGCACGCCGGTGAGAGCCCCAAGCCATTCTATATCAGGGTAGCCTCACATCGCAAACGCTTTGGCACTCGTACGTTTGAAAGACCTGCGATAAACCGCTCCTGCCGGATACTCGATGGGTAGGCTTCCTTTTTTCTTGACGATTTCAGGACAGAAAGTGGTATAATAGCGTCGGGATACCGAATAACAGGCGAAGGGGAGCCGGATTTTATGATCGTGGGCGTCAAGAAGGCGACGAGACCAGTACCCATTAGGGTGATTCTCCTGAGTCTGATCCCACTTCTCTGGGCAGGGTGTTTCACGGCATCGCGCGATGCGGCAAAGGTGGGTGACCGCGTCCTCCACGAGACCGCCCGGGCCGACACACGGACAAAGGACACGGCTCCGTCCCGCGGCGGCCGGGACGCCTCCGCCGGCTCCACGCGCAAGACCGACGCACCTGAAGCCTCTCTTGACAAGAACGGGGATGCACGGGGGAAACGAGATCTCGCTTCCACGAAGAGTCCACGGTCTTCCGGAGGCTTGAGAGACGGATCTCCCAAGGCCGCGGGATCTCGGACGCCAGTGTTCAAACTCGCGAAAGGGGCATCGGAAGACGAATACGTTCGGGAGGTGGCGCGGAAGCTTGCCGACGAGCATTCTTCAATCGAGAGAATACGGATATGTTTCGACTCCAAGGATGAGGAGTGGTGGATCACGCTTTATGAGAATGCCGGTTCGTTCTATGATTTGAAACAGTTCGTATGGAACATCTATCTTGACACACCCGAACCGTTTCTCGTGGTCGAGAGAGTGTCGCGCAGGCGTTTGGAGGACCACCTCAACGCGCGGGAACCCAACAGACGATGCACCGTGTTGGAACCTGGGAAAACAGGGCCGGCGAGTGCGCTCGCAAGCTCCGATGCCGGAGATCCGGACGTTGAGCCGGCCGAAGGCTCACGGGACCACCGATCCGACCGGAAGAGCCCAACACAGGCACGGCAGGCTGATTCGAGTACGGTCCGCCCCAACGCCTCGAAACCCCGGCCTGAACGCGTTGAGCCTGCCCCGCGGGCCGTCCGTCCCCACGGAAACAGAGCGGAGAAAGGTGACGGACCGCTGTTGGACGCGGAGCGCAAGAAACCGTTACGTTCGGGGATATCCTCTCAGCCCCACGGGGACCGGGATACGCGGCCTCGACCGGGCCTGAGTAAGAGCGCCCCTACCCTTCCGCAAACCCGCGACGAGCGCACAACGCGTCCGGTCTCTGAGGCAACGACGGCTTCCCGATCCGGCCGAATTCCATCCTCGCCGGTACATCCCCCAAATGCTTCCTCGCCGGACGATCTCCTCAAGCCTGCATACCGTCCTGCTTCCGCAGGCCCGAGGGAGGATGCGAAAGCGGCTGCGGCAGCACTCAGCCCCCGCGAAAAGGAATCCGTGGAACGTTCCGGGAAGGCGACGTCTCTCACGGTACGGTCCGATCCTCCGGAGGCGCCCCGGTCTGTCGAGCCTACCGGGAGGCACGGGAGAAAAGACGCCGTACCAACGTACTTCGTCTTTGCGTACGGCTCCAAGATGAATCATCCGGAACTCCTCCGTTGGTTGAAGACCCACGGGTACGACTCCTCCATGGTCGTGGACGCCGCTCCCGGGATCCTTGACGGATATGATTACGTGTGGAATTCGTATTCGCCGACCAGAGGCGGCGGGGTCGTGAACCTGGAACATAAGGAGAACGCCAAGGTTTGGGGCCTGCTGATTGAGTTTCAGGATCCGCTTCTCCGGGCCTTTGACGAGAGGGAGGGGCATCCGACGGCCTATTCGCGCGGCCCGAAGAGAATTCCCGTGACCCGCGTGCAGGACGGCAAGACGGTCTTCGCCTGGCTCTACCTGGCGAACGCTCATAAACAGAAAGGGCGTGACGTCCGGCCCACAAAAGAGTACAAGAACACGATTATTCAGGCTGCACGGTTCTGGGAGTTTCCCAAGGACTACGTGAGCAGGCTTGAAGCGTGGAAGACCCGTTGATTCTTAGTCAGAGTGGTTCGATTGAGATGCGGTCGAAATCCGTTGCTTCGATGAGGCGCCCATCTCGATTGGATCCCATAACCAGCAGCACGCTCCGATCAGTCCTCCCCCAATGTACGACGCGACGAGAACCATCAGTGAAAACGCCAGCGCCTGAGAATCGCCCGCGCCGATCTTGCCCAGAAGGATGACGAGGCTTGCGTCACGCACTCCTATCCCGGCCACCGAGACGGGAATCAGCGAAACAAGGCTCGTAACCGACATGACGAGAATCATATCCACAAATGATATGTGCAGGTGTACAGCCCAGGCTTCGATCTGACACTGAAAGAAGAACACAAGATACGCGAAAATCGTGATCCCGACGCATATCAGAGAGACTCCGGCAGTCATTGCCCCTACCTGGTCCACTGCCTCGAGAATGGCATACGGGAGCTTTTTTCGCAGTTTCTCGACGCGTTGACTTCCTCTCCGTCGCATCAGGGTCTTTCCAATCACGCCGAACAGGGGCAGGATCAGCAGCAGAAGAGCTACGACCACCACCGCGCAGAGACTTTCCGTGCCGGCTACAAGACTGTACCGGAACAGTCCAACCATTCCTACTGCCGTGAGCACATACAAATCGAAAAGCCTGTCGATTACTGCGGAAGGGAGTGTTGTACTCAACTTCGCCCCGGTCTTCGACGAAACGTACGCGGCCTTGACAAATTCCCCGACCCGACCCGGCGTGAGAAATCCGATGAACAGTGATGCAAAGTATACTCTCAGGCCAGTCCACAGCGACACCTCGATACCAACTACACGCATGAGCAGACACCATCTGAATGCCTTGAGTGCGACGAGAGGAACGTTGATGACGAGGGCGACAAGCACATATGCCGGTTCCGCCCCTTTCAAAGCGCTGATGATGTTGGCCGGCCCCACATACGCCACCAGAACGGAGAATCCTACCAGTCCAAGAAACTGGATCCACTTCCTGAAGAATTCTCGGAACCTCAAGAGCGCTACCTAAGCCTTTTGTCAATGAGATCGGCCAACATGCCTACGACAAGAAGCTGAAATCCACACACAAAGGATATAATCGTCGTCGCGAGGAAAGCCGGCCCAAAGACGACCCTGATGAAAAAAAGAAGCGAACTAAGTCCCAAGAAGAAAAAGCTCGCTGGAATGAATATCCTCAGGGGATTCACATAGAGAATCGTCCTAATGATCAGTTGAACAAAATTGAATGTGTCTCTCAGCGGCCTTATCTTCGATTTCCCCTGCCTCTTGAAATAGTCTATGGGAACATAGTGAATCGTTCGACCGTCGTGAAGAAACAGGAGCGTGAGCGTGCTCGTGAAAGAGAATCCGTCGGGGAACACGTGAATGTGTTTTAGTGCCAAGTCTTTCTTGAACAGACGAAACCCTGAATTAAGATCCGGTATCTTTCGCGCCGAAAGAAATTCGGCCAACCATTTCAGTACCAGTTTCGCCGGCTTACGAATCCAGGGAATCCTGGCCTCCTGCGTGGTTCTGCTCCCGACAACCATGTCGTACTCGCGGGCACGGTCGATGAAAAGTGGTATGGATTCCACTGGATATGTTTGATCTGCATCGATAATCAGGACGTGGGCGAATGCGCTTCTTGATAGGGCGGTCTTGATCGCCGCCCCATAGCCCGCGTTCGTTTCATGCTGCAGAGTTGCCAGGAAAGGGATTTTCGCCTTGAGTCCCGTCAGCATGTGCCATGTTCCGTCAGTGGACCCATCGTCTACGGCAATGATCTCGTATTTCAGGCCCAGATTGTCGAGTATCCGATTGAGCGACTCAATCGTGGCCCGGACCGAATCCTGTTCATTGAAAACAGGTACCACGACCGACACCTCGATCTCATCTCCTCGCATCTCCGTCTCACTGGATGACCGTTGCACTGACTCCTCCAAACATTTCTTCCACCTTTCGCCCGAACGGCATGAATGTGCGTCTCCCTCAGAGCCGTTCCATCCTCAGTACACCGAGACCCGCCTTGGCTTTTCGTTTGAACTCGGAAAAGGACCTGAGCCTCAGCAGCCGCCTCAATACATACGCAGGCCTAAGATAGAATCCTCTGTAGGATGCGGCAATGATTTTGTGCAACTCTTCTCTCGTGAAATTCTCCGGCCAAATCGGCGGAATGAAATCCGGTCGCGGATTTGCTGCGAACTCACGCCAGACGTCACGAGGAATCATTCCCGAGTCAAGCGCCTCTTGATACAAACGAGTCGCAGGGAACGGGGTGAAAACAGTCATGTGCATGAAATCAGGTTTGATCTGCTTGGCCAAATCCAGGCTCTTGGCAATATCTTCGGTTTGCTCTCCCGGGTTACCGATCATGAAATAGGCAAGGGTGTCCATCCCGGTTTTTCTCGTGAGGTGAAACACCTCTCTTACTCGCTGAATCGTGATGCCTTTCTCCAGTCGCTTTAGAATCCGTTCCGACCCGGCTTCCACTCCGTAATGTACTGCTCTGCATCCCGCTCTCCGGAGTGCTCTCAGCATCTGCTCATCAACCGTGTCGACGCGTGCCCGGATGTCCCAGGAGATGTGCAACCCAAGCTCCACGATCCGGTCGCAGATTTCCATGACCCGTCTTCTGTTCACGGTGAATGTGTCGTCGTAAACCAGGAACTCTCGTATGCCGAGATCAACGCATTGGAGAATCTCTCGCACCACATATTCCGCGCTGTGAAATCTGAACTTTTTTCCCAGCGCGGGCCGGTCACAAAATGCACAGCGGTACGGACATCCTCTGCTTGTGAAGATCGTTGTTGAATAGGTATCGCCACCCAACAGAGAGTAGTATTCTTGATACGGGAGCAGAGTCCGGTCCGGAATGTCCAGGGAGTCGAGATCATTGATGTACGGCGCTTCCCCGGTATCAATCACCGTGCCGTTGTGTCTGAAACAAATCCCCTCTATCCGACGGAGAGACTCGGGATCCTCGATGCCGTCCAGTATCGCGTTGATCAGGGGTTCGCCTTCGCGTTTCACCGCCACGTCCACGAGCCCCAAGCCCACAGTTTCTCGAGGGAAAATTGCTGCATGCGGTCCGCCGGCTATTACTCTTCCTTGAGGATTGGCCAGCTTGAAGGCCCTGATAACTTCCAAGGCGTCGAGAATGGTGAAGGTGGTAACCGTTACACCCAAGACATCACTCTTGGAGTCCTTGAATCGCGCCAGGAGATCTTCGCCATCGCATCCATGGAGGTTGGCGTCGATCACCCGGACCTCGTGGCGAGCCTCCCTCTTGATTGCGGAGGCAACATAGAGGAGACCCAGCGGCGGGTTCTTCCCCCGTTCCTTCTCGATCACTTTCGGGTTGTTTCCCTGCAGGTATATTCTTTGCGGGGGATTGACGAGGACGATCTTCATGGGTAACCGACTGTTTCTTGCGGGTTAAAAGACCACCCAATACACCGTCGCGTGAATCCGACAAGGGACGCCCGTCCTACGAATGTGGGTGAGCATTTCCGCACTCTTCCGTAGCCCGAGCCTCCGTGCCTGGAAAACTCTGATTCCACCGTTTCCGACTCGGAAACGGGAGAAGAATACGGCACCGTATTTGCGCCGCCAACCATTGATCTGCTGGAAATTCTACCTTGGAGCGGGCTCGGTCTCTTGGCAGGAGCGATCCGCACACCATGGCAGTATAACAGATATGTCGCGCACGGAATAGCTTTCACCCGTCCTGTCGACCGTTCGCCTGACGGAGTAACGCTTCATCGAGGTTCTTTCGAGCATCGACAAAATCCGGTTTGATATCCAACGCCTTTTGAAAATGACGCACGGCTTCGGGCAGTTTTCCGGTCGACGCGAGGGCCGCTCCAAGTGCATTGTGGGCAAAGTAATGTCGGGGGTTGAGGCGCAAGACCCCTTCGTAATGTTCTTTAGCAGAATCGATCTCTCCGAGCGCGGCCATGGCATTTGCCAGACTGTAGCGAGCCTCCACCAGGTCCGGTGCAATCTCCACGGCCTTCGCGTACTGCCCGGCAGCTTGCCTGGTTTCCCCTGTGGCAATATATGCATCTCCAAGATGAACACGTGCCGATGCAAGCCTGCCGTCCCGTTCAACGGATTTCTTCAGATAATCTATGGCCTTGTCCGGTTCACCCGAGGCCAAGGATGCAATGCCGAGATTCGCGTACGCCTGCGCAAAACCCGGCTGCAAAGCGAGAGCCTTTTGAAAATTTTTCTTGGCTTCGGGAATCCGGTTGAGTCTCAGTAGCGCTGCGCCCACATTATTGTCCGATATCGCTGAATCGGGGCCGGCGTTGGCCGCTCTTACGTAGTGCTCCAGGGCGTCTCGAACCTTTCCCTGTCCCAGCAAGATGTTTCCCAATCTCGTGTGAGCTTCAACCGACGCCGGGTTCAGCTCGATTGCCTTTCGATAGGCGGTCATGGCCTCCGACAGCTTGCCGTATTGGTGCAGAACACTCGCTAATCGAATGTGAGGCACGGCCGAACGTGGAATCAGTTCGCGTGCTCGCGTGTAGTGTTTGATGGCTTCGCTGGTCTTCCCCAATTCCAAGAAAGCGTTGCCAAGTCCCATGTGGGCCTGCGCTGAATCAGGTTTGAGTTCCATGGCTCTCCGGTAGTACTTGACTGCTTGCTCCGGCCGACCCTGCCCCAGCATTGCGCTGCCTAGGTTACCATAGATCTCATGTGAGTTCGGCTCAATGGACAGAGCCTTCTCAAACATGTCGATTGCCTCAGGGTATCTCCTCGCTTTCAGAAGCTCGCCGCCGTAATTGGAGACGATGTGAAGGTACGGGCGCTTCTGGACATCTCTCGAGAAGGGGGGCAACTTGAAATAACTATCCTGCCAAAGACTGAACGCATTCCACCGTGCGGCATGCGACCACGTCACCGCGCCCAGGCTCACCACGAGCAGCAGCCCGGCCGCCGCCGAGACCGGGAACACGATGCGTTGAGGAACCGTAGCCCTGGACCATGAGATCCCAATCAAGACAGCCTGACCCAGCAACAACAGAACCCCTGCCATGGGTAGAATGGCCCTGTGTCCGAAGAAGAGATATTGTGGACTCAGAATGAGCTCCGGCGCCATTACAACGAGCGCAAAGAGAATGCCAAAAGCCATTAGCCGCGCGCTGCGAATCGCCGCTATGCCCAACACAAACAGACCGATCAAACCCGCGCACGCTATGATGGTTGTGGGAGGCTGCCACAGCGAGCGGGAGATTGTTTCTGCTCTGATCAGCTGCACATTATCCAGAAAGGGTGCCGTAATCATGAGCATATAAGAAAAGAACACCCGTGATTCGGTCATGAGCACCTGAACAGGGGTGAGGCCGCTCAACAGATAATGCTGATACAGTCGCTTCATCACGCCCTGTGGTTCGAGGCTCGTGGGTTCGTGCAATGTGTGAGCCACTAAGAGGTACGCGAGCAGCGCGGGTAACGTCAGTACAGCGAGAACCGCTGCTCTCTTTGAGAGATTGGTGAATGATTCCCGAAAAAGTGTTGCCTCGGCCAGAAGCAAGACGGCAGGTATCGTCAGCACGTTCTCTTTGCACAACGTGCCGGCCATGACGAGCACACTTACGAGTGCGTACGAGAGCCCTTTTCTCGGAAATCGACCCGAACGCGCCGCTACATAAAGCGTAACCGCCGAGAAATAGAAGAAGCATGCCATAATGGCCGTCCTTTGCCACACATAGAGGACAACCAGGCTCTGGAGCGGATGCACGACGAACAGGAGCCCGAGAAACCAGGCAACACTGGTTCTCTCACGCTGAGAGCCGGACACCGGCAGACCCGGGACCAGAAAGACGACCTGGAACATCACGACCAGGACCAGGCCCGAGGCAGCCATGATCAGAGCGTTTACCAGCCGAAAACAATAGGGACTCATTCCGGTTATCAGGTAGTTCACATAGAAGGTCAGCAACGTGAACGATCGCTCGGGCACGATGCGCACCACTTCCGATATGTCGTGCCGCGCAAATGAACGAATATTGTCGCTGAGAAATGTCGAATCGTAGAGAAGAGGGGAACTGAAACCTTTGTGGTGTAGGAGAAACGCGACTGCCACGAATAAGGCAAATCCACAAGCAAGTTCCACCGGCCCGGTTATCCGCCCACTCTCGGTGTCAGGTTCGGCGGCACTATTCAGTATTCGCGGCGATGCGATTGTCTCACACATTCAGCTATCCTGGCAACGGGCGCGCAACATTTTCATATTCGAGAGGATCTGTTCACCGGAAACAGGCACGAGGTTCACCCCAAACTCTCGGCGTGACGGACTCAATGATACCCAAGCTCCTCAGATTCTAAGTGAAAAGGAAGGAGAAGTCCACAGGACCATTGGACCACCGATCAAACGGTCAAATAGGAGGGCCCGCGGGAGAATATTGTCGTGCATCTTTCAGCGGTCCCGGGACCAATGAGTTCGGGATTTGTTTGCATGACGGGCGGCCTTTGACTCCGCGGCCGTCCCATTGAAGGAAACGCTCACTCAAGGCGCTTCACGAGGGTTTCATAATGACTATCCCGAGCAGCTTATGTGTCCTCATGGCTCTGCCGAGCAGATATCTTGCACCGGCGCCGACTCATGATACTCGGCGTCGACGTTGACCGACCAGACGTCGTAGTCCCCACCCAAGATATTCCTTGCCGCCAATATTCCGGTCATGATTGAATGGTCTTGATTATTGTACTGAAACAACCCGGTCCTCCCAATGGTCTGCAATCCTTTCAACGTACTCAGGTACGACTTGATAACCGGGATGGCTTTCTCGTATCCGTGAGCGAGGACCGGATATGCCTTTTCGCTGAATACCACGAATGCGTCTTCGATCCTATGGTTCGACTTGAGCAGGCCGATTTTCTTAAGCTCCGATACGGCCATCTCGATCCTCTGAGAGTCGCCGAGCACATCCACGGCGTCCCCTGTCGAGGAAAAGAACTCCACCGTCAAGGGAAAGAGATTCGCGCTTTGCTGAAGCTCATGAGAGAAGTTTGCGTAATTGGCTATGCGTCCGGCCTGCATGTCGGGCGAGTGAACGTATATCCATTGATCGGAAAACGGGTTTTTTTCACCGTTCACCAGCAAATTCACGCAATAATGGTTCCGGTATTTCAGCGACAGGGCCGCATCCACGGCATCCCTCGGCGGAGCGGGCGAAAGCATGCACAAGAGCTCGGACAGCGGCATACTGGAGACCACGTTGCCGCAAAAGACCTCCTGTCGGCACCCGTCCTGCGTCCCGCATGTGACGATCCAGTCCGCACCTTTTCTGCGTATGCTCTTCACCGTTGTCCCGGGCCGGTAATGACCGCCCTTCGACACTGTGGATTCAATCATCTTTTCGTACATCATCCCAGACCCGCACCTCGGGTACAAGAAGCGGTCGGTCAGCGTCTTGGCGCGGGATTTGCTGTTGCCCCTCAGGGCGCTGACGGCCGCTTCGATGAGGTTTAAGCCTTTGATGCGTTGGGAGGCCCAATCCGGACTTATTTCATGACACGGTATCCCCCAAACCTTTTCAGTGTAGTGCTTGAAAAACGCTTCGTAGAGGACGCGTCCGAAATTGTCCGACACCCAGTCTTCAAATGAAGCGGGGTCACGGGGAGCTGCCAGCAATCTTGCCCGTCTCAGGAAGTAGCTCGAGAAGGCATGAATTGAGTTGAATATCCCCAGGTTGAGAAGAGCATTGGCGGGGGCCAGAGGATAGCGGAAGAACCTGCCCCTGTAGAGGATGCGGGTGAGACGATCCACGGAAATCAAGTCATGGTCCAGTGTCCGTTGCCACGTTCCCAGCACCTCATCCGACTTGGTGAAGAAACGGTGTGGGCCGACGTCGAAGCAGGCATCACTCCTTCGAATGGTCCGAGCCAGGCCGCCTGCGACATCCTGTTTATCCAGGATCAGGCATTCCCTGCCCGCGTCCGTCAACGTCAAGCCGGCTGCGGATCCTGCGGGGCCTGCTCCAATTATTATCGTATCGACATGCGTGATATGCGTGGACAACTCCTGAGACTCTCTTAACCTGGAACTATGCGGCAGGCTCCGCCGGTCGGTGAAAACGGGATTTGAGTGCTCACGGGTCGGTCGTTCCCGAAAAGCAGGAAGTCGTGAAAATTTCAAAAGCCCTTGGCGCCGCGTATTCGTACATGTTTACCTGAAAGTCCTCTTCCTTCTCGTTCCCGTAGGGGTAGGCCCCCGTGCCTACCCGGGCGGCCATCCCGCGTTCTGCGCGGGACCCCTACAGCCTGGGAATGCATATCCACCGGGCTCTGCCCCATACGCGCTAACTTTCATGGTTGGCACACAACCTGCATAAGACAATTTCGTGCTGAAGCTGTCTTTTTCGGGGGCGTTCCCTCAGGGATAACTCTATTAGTCCCCAGTTCTCGATGCAGTAACCCAGTCGAGGGCGCTGCCTGATTGCCGCGCTGAGTAGGTCAAGTATGAAGCCGGTTTCCCTCCAAATGCTACGGATGGGTCGGCCTGGGGACATATACCGGGTATCCCCAGGGGAAAAAAGACCTTCCGGCCATTATGATCGCTGTTACAAGGAAGGCTATAAGAATCTTCCCGTGTAGCCAAGCCCTTGCGCTCGCGGGATTCTTGTTGTGCAATTGCCCCACACGGAGTATTGACTTGAGACGTTTGAAAGCAAGCTCCACTTGCCAACGTGCTCCGTATATTTCCAGGATTTCCTCTGCGGTGAAGGTTCGCTCTAATGTCGTAAAAACAAAGAAGTATCCTGCTGCCTCCAGGGTAGTGGGACTGAGTTGTCGTTTTGTGCCATGCTTCTTGTTGTGCTCACGAGTGATCTTACGGCGGGCGGCCTCAGCTGCACAACTGGTCTTCTTCACCGCGCAGATTCGGCCTTTGATGCGCCTGTCGCCATGTTGTACCCAGACGTCCCAATCGCCTACTTCTCCCACCTGAAGAGTTCTCAGCTTCCTGAGCAGTTCGAACCCATGGTCCTCTGAGTCCACGAGGCTCAATCCCTTTGTCTTCGCCCGCACCAGCACATGACCTCCACCATCCACGACATAAGCTACGGCCGAAGCATTTGCATAACATCTGTCACCCATAAACAGATCACCTGGGCTCACAGCAAAATTCTTGAAGGTCTCTCCCTCCTTCGGCCCGGTGACCGCAAACTCATCACACGACAGCGTCCGAAGATCTATTGAATAGTGGAGTCGCCACGACGTGCCCTTACTTCCGGGCTCTTGGATCGTAGTACCGTCGATTATCCTTATTCGGGTAATGCCCCGACCTATCTCATGCTGCGTCTTGTCCAACCAACGCTGCATCACCCCTTGAGCCATCCAACGAAGCCATTCTCCACCTTTGCGCAATCGCTTGATCAGTGCAACGTCGCTGACATCAGCGATTCCACTTTGTTTGGCCCTCACCGCGGTTTCCCGGAAAGAGCATCCGTCAACCACGTGAATGAGAAGTGCACGCAACAGAGCACCCGGATCGGGAAACTCCCGTATATAGCAGAAGGCCCCGAGTTCCTTCGCCTTCTCCTGCCATTCCGAAGGCAGAAAGCCTGTAACCACCGACCAATCTTCTTCCCATAGCCAACTCTCATTTTTCATCACCGTCCCTCCTGGGACGGTGGTATACTCCATATGATTTCAAAACGCGAGATGAAAGTTAGCGCCTATGGGG
>JAZDHD010000192.1:0-14475 GCA_043806215.1 Pseudomonadota bacterium
TCGCGCCGAGATTGCTTCGTCGCTGCGCTCCTCGCAATGACATCCCGCAATTTGTCATTGCGAGCCCGAGGCTTTGGGAGGGCGTGGCAATCTCAAGAGGTCAAGAATGTGCGACCGTACTTCTGCCGCCGGGCACTAAGCCACGGAGCACTCAGATCGCTCTATGCGAGGTGAAAAAATGAGTCGATTCCAAAGCCTTGCCTCATCGCTGGCAAAGCTCATGGATATCGTTGCGGGGCTTGCACTTGTGGGGATCATGCTCCTTACCTCACTGGACGTCATACTGCGTTACTTCGGGAAACCGATTCAGGGCGCCTATGACATCGTCTCGATGTCCGCGGTTTTTGTCATCGGTTTTGCCCTTCCGCGGACATCCTGGGACAAAGCCCATGTGACGGTGGATATCCTGGTGGACACTGTTCCGGCCATACGACGTGTTTTCCATTTCGGCACCAGGATTATCGCACTCTTCCTGTTTGCCCTTCTTGCGTGGAACCTCATCCGGTTGGGACTGGATTTCTCGCAAACGGGAGAGTGCACGTTGACCCTTGCCCTTCCCCTTTATCCCGTGGCGTTTGCGCTGGGACTGTGCAGCATCGCCCAGTGCGTGGTGCTTGCGGCCGACTTCACGAGGCAGGGCGACGCGGGAGGAGAGCATGACTGAAGTAACCATCGGGCTTGTGGCTATCGCGGTTCTGCTGCTTTTATTCTTGACGGGAATCGAACTCGCATATGCCATGGCCGTCGTCGGCTTTGTCGGGTACGTCGTCTTGGTTTCTTTCAAGGGTGCGATGACGGTAATGGCGAAAGACTTCTTCGCTACCTTTTCTTCGTACGGCCTTACCGTCATCCCCCTGTTTGTCCTCATGGGGCAGATAGCGTTCAATGCAGGTATCGCAAAGCGTATGTATGAAGGTGCACACAAGGTCATGGGGCACATCCCGGGGGGACTTGCCCTGGCCACGGTTGCCGGAGTAACTATTTTCAAGGCCATCTGCGGTTCCTCCGCGGCTACGACGGCTACGTTCGCCGGGGTTGCGGTGCCGGAGATGGACCGGTTCGGGTACGCGAAGAAGCTCTCGACCGGCATCGTCGCGGTTGCCGGCACTCTCGGGATACTCCTGCCTCCCAGCGTAGTCCTTATCATCTTTGGCATGATCACGGAACAATCCGTCGGCAAGCTCTTCCTGGCGGGCTTTCTTCCGGGACTTCTCCTCGCGGTCTTGTTTGCATCGGTGATCGTCGGATGGTGCCGGATTAACCCCGACGTCGGACCCAAGGGCGAGCGATACACATGGAAACAGGCAACCGAAAACCTTCCGGAAATTGTATGGCCCGTCGTGATATTCGTCCTGATGGTGGGCGGGCTCATGGGCGGAATCTTTACGCCGACCGAGGCCGGAAGCGTGGGGGCGCTCGCCGTCCTCGTTCTTACCCTGTTCAAGAAAGATCTGGATTTCAGGAAATTCGTGAAATCCGTCCGCGAATCTCTCCGCACATCCTGCATGGTGCTCATGCTGATCGCCGGCTCCACCATTCTCGGACATTTTGTCGCGGTGACGACCATACCCGCGATCCTGGCCGATTGGGTGGTCCAACTCCCCATCCATCGCAGCGTCATCATGGTGTTGATCACCATCATCTATCTGTTGGGAGGCTCGTTCATCGATGACCTGGCCTTCATGATACTCGCAACGCCGATCTTTTTCCCGGTAATCCTCAAGCTCGGTTACGATCCGCTCTGGGCGGGAATCATGATCTGTCTCACGGTCATGATAGGAGGGGTGATCCCTCCGGTGGCGATGAACGTCTTCATTGTGAAGAATATCACGAAGACGCCGGTGGGCATCATTTACAGCGGAGTCTATCCGTTTCTCATTGCCATGGCGATATTGGCGGTACTACTCTTTGTGTTTCCCCAGATCGCGGTCTTTCTCCCGAATGCTCTCATGGATTAACGTATCACCTTGTCGATGGAGAAACGGAAATGGCAGATATAGACGACAACAGGACTACTTTCATGCCGCCCGTGGTAACTGCCGTAGGCTTCACGGTTAACGGACAATATCACCGGTTCAACGTGGGGACCGAAGCCTACGAGATTTCCCCGACCCACACCCTGTCCCGGACCCTTAGAGAGAACCTGGGCCTCACGGGCACCAAGGTTTCCTGCGACCAAGGAGCGTGCGGCTGCTGCACGGTGATTATGGACGGACAAGCCGTTCTTTCATGCAAAGTCCTGACCATCGAGTGCGACGGGAAGACCGTAACGACCGTGGAAGGCCTGAAGGACCGGACCACGGGTGCGCTCGATCCCATTCAGCAGGCCTTTATCGACCACAATGCGTTCCAGTGCGGCTATTGCACGCCGGGAATGATCATGACGGCCAAGGCATTGATGGACGAAAACCCTCACCCCACGGAACAGGAAGTAAAAGAGGCGCTTTCCGGTAATTTCTGCAGGTGCATAAGCCACTACCAGGTAATTGAGGCCGTCATGTCGGTTGTGGCGAGTAAGGAATAACCATGGACGACACGTTCCGATATATTGGGAAGCCCATGCCGCGGCAAGATGCTGCGGCAATCGTCACGGGGGCCGCCTCGTTCCTGGATGATTTGAAATTTCATGATCTCCTCCACGGAAAAGTGCTGCGAAGCCCCCATGCGCACGCACGGATCAACAGGATCGACAAGAGCAAGGCCGAAGCCCTCCCGGGCGTCAAGGCGGTTCTCACCTGGGAAGACATCCCCGACTGGAAAGGGGGTACCCCGCGCAACGTACGCGTCCTTGACAACAAAGTGAGATACGTCGGCGACGCAGTCGCCCTTGTCGCGGCAACGACCCCCGACATAGCGGAAGAGGCCTTGGATCTCATCGAGGTGGAATACAAGGTTCTTCCTGCGGTAGTCGATATGGATTCGGCCCTGAAACCCGGAGCCCCCCTCGTATACGACGAATTTCCAGGCAACATCATACCCGGGGGCACCGTAATATACGGACCCGACTGCCTCAAGGGGGTGGAGCGGGGAGACGTCGCCAAGGGGTTCGCAGAGGCGGATGTGATAGCCGAAGGCACCTTTGGATACGAGAACATTCCCAACGCACTTCCTCCCGAATCGGTGGGAGCGGTCGCCCAGTGGGAGGAACCCCACAAGGTTACCGTGTGGGGTACGAGCCAAGCCCCGTACATGGACAAGGTGACCCTCTTCCATGTCTTCAACAGGCAGGTGGAGATACGGAGCATCGGAAACCATGTGGGCGGCAGTTTCGGCACCAAGATCATGTGTTGGCAGGTTCAGGCCTACGCGGCGCTTCTGAGCAAGGCCACGGGAAGGCCGGTAAAGGTTGTTTTCACAAAGGAGGAGCATCTGGCCGCGTTCACCCTGAGGGTGGCCTCCCGGTTGCAAGCCAGTGTAGGGATTAAGAAGGACGGGACCCTAACCGCCATTCAGGGCACTTGGTATGTGGACACCGGTTACTATTCGTTCACCACGCAGGCCCAGGTCGCGGTGGGATCGGGCGAACTGATGATCATGGCCCAGTGCCCGAACTGGGATCTCAAGAACCTCATAGTGGCCACGAACCGGAACGCCTCGGGCAGCACAAGGGGATTCGGCGGCCAGGAATTGAAGTCGTCGTTCATACCGCTGCTTTCCCTTGCCATGGAAAAGGCAGACCTGGATCCGTTCGAAGTGCTGAAAAAGAACTACGTCAAACCCGGCGGAGGCTACTTCTGGCGTGACGGCAAGTGGTACGATTACCGGGGCATCGACTATTCCAAAGCCATGGACAAGGGAGCCGAACGATTCGGCTGGAAAGACAAGTGGAAGGGCTGGCTTAAACCCACTTCGGTGGACGGTCCCATACGGACGGGAATCGGTGTGGGAGTTCACGGGAACGCCGACATAGGGGAAGACGCGGCAGAGGCGTACGTGCAGATCGACTACAACGGCACTGCGACGATCTTTCTGTGTGTGGCAGAGCATGGGACCGGTCAGAAGAGCAACTATGTGAGGATGGCGGCCGAGGTGCTTCAAATGGCGCCCGAACGGATTTCCATGAGTCCGGCGGACTCGCTGGTGACGCCCTTCGAATTCGGGCCGGTCGGCTCCAGGGGCACCTACGCCATTGGCAGTGCGGTGATCAACGCCGCCGAAGATGCCAAGCAGAAGCTCTTCGATCTGTTCGCCCCGAGACTGGGAGCAAACCCTCAGGATCTGGAAACGGCCGACGGGATCGTCACCGTGAAGGGGCATCCGGAGAAGAGCCTGAAATGGAGGGCAATGGGAAATGACCGGACCCTGTTGGGGTACGGGCGTTTCGAACCGGATTTCACCCTCTGCAACTGCATGATGAGCTTCGTGGAGGTTGAAGTGGACACCGGGACGGGAAAGGTAGACCTGAAGCGCGTGGTGCTTGCCACGGATGTGGGCCGGATCATAGACCCGTTGGGTATCGAGGGACAGCTCAACGGATGTCTCGGGTCCGCGGGCATCGACACCGCGGTCTTCGAAGAGACGATTCTCAATCCCTCTTCGGGTCACATGCTCAACCCGAACCTGATCGACTACAAATGGCGGACCTTTGAAGAGTTGCCCTCCATCGAGCACGTAATTCTCGAGACTCCCATGCCTTCCCACCGCTTCAACGCCGTGGGCGTCGGGGAAATTTCCACAGCGCCCGGGCCGTCTGCCGTTCTCATGGCCGTTTCCAATGCCGTGGGCACCTGGTTTCATGAGTACCCCGTCACACCTCAAAAGGTGCTCAAATCCCTGAAGAAGCCGGACACTGAGGGAACGGGAGGTTCCAAATGAAACGGTTTGAGCACCACAATGCGCGCTCGGTTCCGGAAGCTATCGAGATCCTGCATTATTACAAAGGAAACGCAAAGGTCAATGCAGGCGGGACCGATCTCTTGGGAGCATTGAGAGACAGAGCGCTGCCTCAATACCCGGACGCGGTGATCAACATCAAGACCATTGGCGGGCTCGACTACGTCGAGAAAGACCAATCGGGCCTGAGGATCGGTGCACTGGCCAGGTTGGCCGACATCACCCGTTCCCCGGAGGTGAGAGACGATTTCAAGCTCCTTGCCGAAGCAGCGCACTCCGTGGCAACTCCCCACATACGTTCCATGGCCACCATCGGCGGAAATCTCGCCCAGGATGTACGCTGCTGGTTCTACCGGTACCCTCAGCACATCGGCGGCCCCATGGCGTGTCTCCGAAAAGGCGGCAACTTCTGCAGCGCCTTGGCCGGCGACAACCGGTACCATTCGATTTTCGGCCCCGCCCCTCTCACTGAACGCCCCGTCGGGAGTGACGGCCCCCAATCCGGCCCGACCCGGAAGGGCTGCTTTGCCGTCGGGCCGTCCGACGTAGCGGTTGCCCTTGTCGCGCTGGACGCCGGCATAGTGACATCAAAACGGACTCTTTCTGCGGAGGCTTTCTTTAAGGCCACAGCGATGAAATCGACAGTCCTGGGAGCGGACGAACTCATCACGGAGATTCGGGTGCCGAATCTCCCTGCCGCGGCTGTGCAGAGATACGACAAATTCACTCTGCGGAAACCTATCGATTTCGCCATCGTGAGTGCGGCATCAATCATTACCATGGACCACGGAATCTGCACGGATGCAAGGATCGTCCTCGGAGCGGTGGCTCCGGAGCCTAAGAGGGCACACGACGCGGAAGAGGTGTTGAAGGGGCGGCACATAGACGCGGAAATTGCGGAGAAAGCGGCTGAATTGGCCCTTGCAGGCGCGACGTCTCTCAGGATGAACGGCTACAAGGTGGAGATTGCCACGGTGCTGGTGAAACGCGCTATTTCCGGGTGACCCCGCCGGTATTCTTCTCTGAAACAAGATTATTGCGGTATTCTTCCACGATGTTTGCAACGGCAAGAAGTGCGCAGAAGAAGATGTAGAGATTCACATAGTGATACGCGGAGAAGAAGCGGTGGACAAAAGACCCGACCATACCCGCGAAAATCCCGAGCGCCGTGATGAAGACAAGAGGATCCGATGCTTTCAAACCTCTCCAAAGTTTGACCATCATGGCCAGGATCATCCCGTAGTAGAGCAGGAACCCTAGGATGCCGGTTTCCGCCAACCGGTACAGATACTCCACATGAACTACGTAAGCCCACGAGTACCGGTGCTCCGGGGGAAGATAGGACTGGAAAGCCACGTGGTAATTGTTGATGCCCACACCGGTTATCCAATGGTCCCAGAACATGTTCACGGCGGTAAACGCCAGCGGCAGACGGTCCTCACCCCATGTGCCCTTTGCGAATCTCTCGTATGAAAGTGGGACGAGTATTGTCAACACAATAATGCCCACTACGGCGAAAACGATCATTGTGCGTAAGGCAATCCAACGCCTCGTGTAACTGACGACGACCACAAGCATGGTTGAAAGGACGACGGCAGACGCGGTGGCCCGCACCTTGGTGCACATCATGGCGATGATGATCAACACGATGGAGATCACTGCGAAGAGCCGCAGTGGCCGGCTCCTATTGACGAGAAGAAGACAGAGCAAGATCGGCAACACGAGCGACATCATGGCGGAAGCCGAATCCGGACTGCCGAAGAACCCGACGGAGCGGTATCCTTCCGGGCCTACATAGGTCTGGAGAATGCCGTGAATGGTGTAATTCAAACCGGTGACGTACTGCCCGATTATGTACACCGCCTGTGCGACGGCTCCTGCGAAGAGACCGGCAACAATCACTTCAAGGTCTTCTTTGGTCTTCGTGTTGTTCACCAGGTAGAAGTAGAGTACGAACCCTTTGAGGAGGACCACGACTTCAAAGATGCTGTATTCCAATGCCTTGGATAACCAGAGCCCGGAGAACATGCAGAAGGCTATCCAGGCGAGAAGAAGCACCCCGACGGGATTCCCCAATGTGATTCCTGATAACCGCTTGGTGCGGGAGACAAGGAGTGCCCAATGGGCATAGAGCATCAAGAGGATGACGTCGACGCTGTCGACGGTTATTCCTGAGGCAAACGGCTGGACTTCGGTGTCAACCAGTTCAATATGAATAACGTGATAGCCGAACTGGAGCGGTATGCCGAACAGCGCGGCAAAAACCAGGAACTGCCTAAGCTCGCCTGCAAACAGAGCACATCCCAAGAAGAAGAGTATGCCGCCGAAGAAGAGAAGGACTGCCCGGTACCCGAGGTTGAAAGCCTCAACGTACAGGTAGGAAGCCGCGAATACGAGGATTGCGGCCGGGACAATAAGCCGTAGACCCTTCTGCATAAACGGGGTATCTCGTATCATTCTCAGCCTCCACACGCTGAAGCACGGACATGCACTTAAGGCCGGGCCGGGACAGGTTGCGGTCATACCGCCCGTCATCGGCCCGCGTCCCACTCATGGTGTCCGTCATGCTAAGCACTTGAAGCGTCTTTGTCAAAGAAAACAGTGCGGTACCCCCCAGGATCGGCCGATCACAACAGCCCGCGAAAGTCTGTCCCTGAACGGACGTTAGGGCCAAGGACCGGGCAGAGCCCGGAGGCAAGGCATTCCCAGGCTGTAGGGGTCCCGCGCAGAACGCGGGATGGCCGCCCGGGTAGGCACGGGGGCCTACCCCTACGAGAACGAGAAGGAAGAGGACTTTCAGGTAAACCGATGCGCGTCCGCTCCCAGAAGACCAGAACACCGTATGCAGCGAAAACGCAGAGAATCGGCATGACGGGTAGCCGGAACCGTGCAAATCCGATACACGTTGCCGCCGCAGCCGGAATGAAGTAGGCGCATACGCCCACAAGACACGCAATCCTTGGATCCTTGAAAAGCCCCCGATGCACCACGGCAAGTCCTGCGAAGAAGTAATACCCCAAGAGCAACACCGCGCACAGTCCCTTGAGGACTACCGAGGCCCACCATCCCTGCTTGGAAGTGGACCGGATGTTGAACAGCGTAAGGTATCCGGTTGCCGCAGTATCGCGGATCGCCCAGTAAGCCGCATGCAATGCCAGTAGGCCGTACGTCCGCGGATGATCGAGAATCGTCTTAAGACCTTCCCATCTGCGCCATTGAGCGATTTGCGCCTGAGTCCGGCAGCGTTGCCCGGGATGCAGGCCGAAATAGATATCCGGATCGGTGAATCCCATGCCGTACTGATAATCAAGGAACGGCACTCCGGTCTCGCGGGCCATGATGGCGGCCTGGACGGAGAAGTGGAGATTGTGGTCCGATATTGCGGAAAAGCCGGAGTATCCCGTTTGAACGCGGTTGCGAATCTGCCAGGGCACCACCAAGATCACGAATACGGCCAAAACGGTTGCCGCATGAATCACGGATCTTCGGCTCAATTGACCCTTGACGGCGGCCAGGAGAATGAGCCCCCCCGCGATTGCGAACGGCAGAAACATCGAGATGGGCCTCACATATGCGGACGCAGCGAAAAGTGCCCCACATACGGCGGCGTCCGAACGGCTCCCGGAGGTGAGATTTTTCACGAGAAACAGAAGTGCCGCAGTCAAGAGTGCCGTGAAGAACGCTTCGGTGAAAAGGAAACTCGCATACGTTACGGACAGGGGTTCCACGGCGTAAAGAGCCGCCGCGGTCAACGCGACGGCGGAGTTGTCCCACATGACGAGACCGATCCGGTACACGAGAAACACGGTGAACACACTGAGCAGCACCTGAAACACGATGGTGACCAATTCAAGATTGCCCAGGAGGATGCCGGGTATGAGCAGAAGGGAGTATCCGGGAGTGCGCACGATTTCCGGAACGCCTCCCGAGGAGTATGACCCGTCCGAAAGAAGGCTCTTGGCGGGAAGCACGTATTCCGCCGTGTCGGGGTTGTGGAAGACCTCGGTGCCGCCGGCGATCCAGTACGCTCCCAATGCAACCGCGGCCCTGAGCAGCAACGCCGATACCAGGATCCAAACAAGGGTCCTCCGGCCGGCACCGGTCCGCAGGGCAGTGGAGGTACCGTTCACGTCGAACCTCCGCGATCCCTCCTGACGAACAGCGCCTTTTGGAACAAGCTCTCGCCGTCTTCGCCCACCGAAAGACCCTCTATGAAGCCGCGGAACAGGAAGTCCTTGCGAAGAAGGTCAAAGATCTCCTCAAAGGCGGATTCTCCTTCGAACAACCCATAGTTGATCATTATAATGAGAACCGCAGTCTTCTCGAAAACCGTTTTCCGGGCCCCGGTTCTTTGGAGCCGCTCTCACCAAGTGTCTTTCCTGATGTCATGCCCATGCCTCCGGTTAATGCAGTTTCATGGGAATAACGAGTATCCCCGTTGATATAATGCGGAGGGTTCAATGCATCATGCCGGGCGCGGGTCCCCCGCCGGCCTCATAGAATGAACGATCCGATACGGTTGCCCCAAATGCCCGAAATCCTATTCCAAAGCCTTGACACGAGAGTTCTCGCGTCGCTCGGGCGTCGAGGCATATGGTAAACCAGATAGTTCACGGCCTCCTGCCACGGTTTACCGGGGCCGACCGTTACCGAGTCGGCCCCGTTGAGACGCCCCACAACATCCCGGGCTGCAGATCCGGCCCACAGAATGGGGTCATGGCGGTTTGCCCGCTCCCCGTCCTTCGATTGATTCGGAAAAACGCAGACCCGTTTCCCCCCGCCGACCATGTGGGAGCAGAGCACCGCCGGGCAACCCGCGGCTTTGAGTCCGTCCTCCAGCTTTTCGGTCCTGCACGAATGGTAGAGTACCGGCGCCCACCACGAACCGACCCGCCCGGGGATCCCGGAACCGGCGCCGGCCGCCGCGTCCTTCTCATCCCACCGGTACGGTATGGACACGGAATCCCGTGGTGCGCTCTCCGGCAGCCTCACTTCAGACAACGGGACGGGGTCGAGATTCAGGTGCCCGGTGAGCCTGTGAAGCAGCCTCCTTGTCGCATCGATCCGACAACAGGCTCCATCCTTGAATGGGTGCATCAGCACCGACACATGACGATGCCCTTCCTGCCGGCAAGTCCTCCAAGCGCTCTCCAGCATGGCCTCGACCTCGTAAGGCTTCATGCCGTATGTCTCGACGCTCACCGGGACAAACCCGACGTCCCCCGAAGGCGTTCTCAACAAGCGCGGCCGGCAAGATGCGTCAAGGTAACGTGTCCGGTGAAAGACATGTTTCCTGAACAACACGAAGTACGAGAGCCCTGAGCCGCGTATGGCCTCGGGAGAATCGGCATCCATCCGGAAGATGAAGTTTGCTCCCTTCACCTTTCCAAATGCTCCCAGCAAGTCCACCTGCCCTTGGATCAGTTGTGTCTGCCGATCCAAAGACAGGCCTTGCAGCCACTCATGGGTTGCTCCGTGCACACCGATCTCGTGCCCGCCGTCAACGATCCGCTGCACGAGCCCCGGATAGATCTCGGCAATGAATCCGGTAACGAAGAAGGCAGCGCGGATTCCCCTTGATTCCAGGAGCGGCAGCAATCTCGGCATGCCAAACCGGGCACCCCCGAGCTGCTCCAGGTCGAAGATGAGGGAGAACGTACCGCGCCCCCTTCTCCGGCGTGTGCCGACGCGTTGCGGTCCCGGAAGTTCGATCTTCCCGTGTCGAGCGAGCAGGTCGGCCAGGCAAGCTCTTGTCTGTCGCTCCTGAAGGCTCCGGTCGATGGCAGAAACAGACGTGTACCCTTTGCGAAGCGAACCGAGAAGCCGTCCGATCGGCGGCTCTCCCGGCATGTCGTCGTTCCGGGTGAAAATGATTGACTGCGGGTCCCGATCTCGGATCTCTCCTATAAGGGCAGGATCTGAGCCGATCCTGTCATAACTGACTTGAAGGACTTCCATCCCGAGTGATTCAAAATCCGAGGCAGTCAGACCAAAACGATCCCGGTCTTCCGGGTCCCAAAGGAGAAGCGTGCGCGTCCAATCAATCGTGTTCATAGTGCAAGAACCGGATTACTTTCGTACGAGCCTTCTCACAATAGCGGCAAGATCCTCCCCTACCCGCTGCCACGAGAAGTTCTCCTCCGCCATAAGTCTCGCGCGCCGGCCCATTTCCGCCATTTGGGAAGCAGCTAAGCTCGCCGCATCGTTCATCACATGAGCCATCGCAATGGGAGTGGGCTTTGAGACAAAACCACAGTCATATTTTCTGATGAAATCCACAGTCTCGTCCACGTCGTTGACCATGATGGGACGTCCAAGTGCGGCGTACTCGGCAAACTTGGTCGAAAAGGCATGCCGAATGGCCGGATGATCGGATCTGGGAATGACAAGGATGGAAACCGGACTGAGTAAATCGATGAGGGTCTTCCGATCTGTTCTATCGACCAATTCCACACGAGCGCCGAACTTTTCGGCAAATCGCTGTTTCAACTGAGAGTCCTCCTGTCGGAAGCCGATCACCCGTAGGCGGGCCTCACGATTCTCCAGGAGATCGAACGCGTCCACAAGATTATCGATACCTTGCCAGGATTGAAATTCTCCCGCGTAACCAAAGGTGAACTCCGGCCGGTCGGGAAAAGGGAGCATCGCAAACAGATCCAAGTCTACACCCATTCGCAGAACGCTCATTCTCTCCTCGGGGAACCCCAGTGCAGCGAACACCTTCAGATGCGCCGAGGACACGGTTATCAGATAGTCTGCCGTTCGCAGTGCCATCCAAGAAACGGCCCGCACCCTCAACGACGGCCCCGCGTCCTTGCAGCCCGTTTGGATCTGCCGATGGAGAGCAGACTGTGCCAAGGGATCGCCATGGATATCGTAGATGATGGGGACATTCAAGAACGGGCGGGTAAGAAACAGAGCATGAGCAGCCTCCTCAGCGCCCGTGCAAATAAAATCGTACCGTCTCAGAGTGTTAAGCCATAGAGGCATGAACAGGGGACTCGTGGTGATCTTGGAGAGGAGTGCATGATCGGCCATGTGAAAAAAATCCGTCTCAATCCCATGATCGGACAGGCATTCGGCAAGCTTCTTGATTCTGAAGGTATACGCCGAACCGTCGGAAGCGCCTTCCGCAGATACCATCAGTCCCCGTATCGTCATGGCCGATTACTTTCCCTTGTTCATCAGGCCCTTGTATCGGGCCGAGTGGACGTATTTCCCTAACCTCTTCGACGGGAAGCCTCCGTGAACCGCCTCACCGCGCCGACCGAGAATGCATCTTTCGGGTCATATGTCGGCAATCGTGAGTAATCGAATGACACTTTGCAGGTTCTTTCTGTCTTTGGCCGAAAGATCCGTAATCTCAAACCCCGCCACGTACGCTCCCTCGGCCTGTTCCCATTTCCCCCAACGGCACAGCGTTGCAAAGCTGCAATCCAGGGCGTCGCCCGGATAGCCGTCCGCCTCTACGCGAAACCTTCTCGTCTCACCGACTTGGCACTTGATGCCTCGAACCTTGCAGCCTTGTTCCGTAAGATCCAGCACTTCACCGCGCACGTTCCTGTCCAAAAGATCCACCACACGCACTTCCGCAACAAGATAACAGCGGGGAAGCCTTCTGGATTCCCGGTCGGCGTCGGCGTCCGCGTCCTCACCATGGCCGATACGGCCCTCCAAGAACCGTTCATCGACGGCCTTGACCCCTTTGAGCCTCTGAAGGATGTCGATATAATCCGCCGGGCGGATACCGTATTTTTCCATGATCGGGACATCGCCCAAGCCCGATTGAATATCTCTGACGATGTCCCCCAACCTGATCCTTATCACCAACTTCAGGTCCTCCTTTCCGGCACCGGCCATAAGGGACCGGGGCTCCAACCGCCTTATCATGCGGCCTGCGGTTTCCGGGATTACAAAGCGACGGTCATGAAATCAATCAGACTATTCAGTTGATCCCTTCCGGCAGGCGAAATGCCGGTGATCCGGAAGCCTGCAAGGGGCCTCCCCGCTCCGCCCTCGCCGGAGACCCACTGACATCGGGCATCGAGACTAATCGGCCGGAAATCATCGAGACCGTCGGGTACGATCAGCAGCTTCATAACCGCCCCCTGAGTGGTCTTGAGTCCGCTCACTTTGAGGCCCTTCTCGGTCAAATCGCGAATCCACCCACTGTTGTCGGCGTCTTCCACATCCACCACCGGAAGCTCGAAAACCACATAATTCCGCTCCAGCATGCGGCTGTCTATGACTTCACAGGTGTCTTCGTGACCGGGAGACCGGCCGCAAATCTCTTCGTACCCGATGGCCTTCATTGCCACAAGCTTGCGGAAAGCACTCTGAAGGCCGCGGGAGGAAAGACCATATTTGTTCATGAGATCATATTCCACCATACCTGCACGGACATCGTGGACGATATCCTTAATCCTTATCCGAATTTTGTTCTTCTCGGCCATTCTGGGATCCCCGCCGTCAATTTCCGTCCGTCACGATCCGACCGCACTACGGCCCCCTGTCGAGAGCGGTTTCAAGCCCTTTTTCCTATTACCATATAATAGGGGGCGTGGGTATCACGCGTGCACGGCCCGGCGCAAAAATCCTCGAATTCCTGATGGAGATCAAAGGTATGTCCGAGCCGATGCGCCGGCATTCACTATGAATCCCAGTGAATATTTATCTTATTAAGCAGTTGATGATTTTTATTCCATAATAGATTGCTTGTTTGTTACAACCCATTAAGAATATTGACATCAGGTACCCAGTACGATATAAATAGTCAGATCAGTTTTGCCTTTAGATGGTTGAGGATGTACTCTTATCAGGAGACAGGAAATGATCCATAAGTCACTGTATTGTATCCTCGTTATCGGGACGCTTGTCGTCGGCCCCTGCATCCCCGGCGCCATGGCATTCCCCTGCGGCCCCGCGGCCAACTGCTTTGGGCCCATAGCTGTCCAACCTCTGCCCCGGGTGGCGCCCATCGTGCGCGACTGTTTTCCCTCAGCCCTGTTTCCTCCTCCTCCCCCGTTGGTGGACCCCATCGTGGCATGCGCGCTTCCGTCCTTCTGCGCTCCCATGATGCCGCCGCCCATGAAAGTCCGGCCCCAACCTCAAGGAGCCCCTCTTCCACGGACCTACACGGTCCCAATGGAGCCGGGAGACTATCGACCGATGCAACAGTAGTCCCGGGTAAATCCGCAGACATACGGAATATTGGTCATCCCCCGAAGTGCTCTGCGGCATGAATGCGGGCGGACTTTTTTTCCGAATTTATCAAATGACATACCAAGTGTCTGTCCCAAGACAAACCTTGCAAGTAGCAATCCGGAGACACGATTCCGAGTCTTGCGAGGTCGCATGGCGTCGTTCGTAAGATCGGATCATGTCCCCCGAGAAGAATATCCGGGCACGGAGGCCCGGGCTACGAAGGACTGTCATGAAGCCTTAGACCTGTCTTGTGGGACGGGCCTCCGTGCCCGTCATCTTCAAGGGCGGGCCTCCCGCCCGTCTCCCCGGCGAAGGCCGGGGTCCAGGAAGAAGAGACTGGTTCCCGGCCTACGCCGGGAAGACGGTCCTTTCTCGACAGATGCGGTGACCCCGCTCTTGGTGCGGGGTCACCACATCCTACGGTCCTGATCATGCGCC
>JAZDHD010000193.1:0-14403 GCA_043806215.1 Pseudomonadota bacterium
ACGAAGCGCTCGCTGCGTTACGGTGAACTCGTCGATGCGGCGGCCGGCATGCCGATTCCCGATAACGTCCGACTCAAGAAGCCGAAAGATTTCACCATAATCGGCAAGCCCATCGGCAGGCTGGACAGTCGGGCGAAGACCATGGGAACCGCGGTGTTCGGCATGGATGTGAAAGTGGAAGGCATGCTCACGGCTGCGGTTGTGCACCCTCCGACGTTGGGAGGCCGATTGAAGTCGTTCGACTCCTCCAGGGCCAAGTCCATGACGGGCATACGGCACATAGTCTCGATTTCATCGGGTGTCGCGGTTGTTGCGGACAAGTTTTGGCAGGCGCGGAAGGCCGTTGAATCGCTCAAGATCGAGTGGGACAAAGGGCCGCTTGCGGATTTGAGTTCAAAGAAGATCAGTGCCCGGTGGAAGGGAATGGCCGGGGAGCCCGGCGAGGAAATCCGGCATGACGGTAACGTGGATGCAGCTTTCAAGAACGCCGCCAAGGTCCTTGAAGCGGTGTACGAACTCCCCTACCAGGCCCATGCCTGTCCCGAACCAATGAACTGCACTGCTCACGTCCGCGAGGATGGATGCGACGTCTGGGTCCCGACTCAAAATCAGGGCGGCGTCCACGAGATTGCAGCGGCGTTGGCCGGATTGGACTTGGACCGGGTCCGGGTGCACACAACGTTCCTTGGAGGGGGCTTCGGCAGGCGGGGGGACGTGGACTTCGTTATTGAAGCGGTGGAGATCTCCAAGGCGATCAAGAAGCCGGTAAAGGTAGTCTGGACAAGGGAACAGGACGTCCGGAACGACCACTTCCGCCCCGCGGCGTATCAAACCGTCAGAGGCGCCGTGGACTTAAAGGGGGATCTCATGGCATTCGATCATTCTATTGTCTGTCCTTCATACCTTGATTCCATGATCGACACCTTGGCCCCCGCAATCATGCCGCGATGGTTGCCCCGCCCGCTCAAGAATGCTGCGGCGAGCGTCGCAGCTCCCATCGTCAAGCGTTCGAGAAGCGGTAAAGCAGCAGCGGGAGGTGCATCGGACATTCCCTACTCCATAAACAACTTCAGGGTACGGTTCATCAAGGATGACCCCGGGGTTCCCATCGGTGCGTGGAGGTCCGTGGCATACTCAAGGAACGCGTTTGTGGTGGAATCTTTCATGGACGAACTTGCCGTGCTTGCAGGCAAAGACCCGGTGCAATTCCGGTACGGCTTGCTCGGAAAATCTCCCCGCCATCGGAAAGTGCTCGAGATCGCTGCAAGCAAGGCCGGCTGGGGAACGAGGCTGCCCACAGGCATTTACCGAGGCGTTGCCCTGCACGATTTTCACGACACCGCAGTGGCAATGGTTGCAGAGGTTTCCGTTGACGACAAGGGATCGGTGAGAGTCCCCCGGATCGTCTGCGCTGTCGATTGCGGCACCGTAATCAATCCTAAGAACGTCGAGGTGCAGATGGCGAGCGGGGTAGCGTTCGGCCTGACCGCGACGCTGAAGGGAGCGATTACAATAAAGGACGGGCACGCCGAGCAGAGCAACTTCGATGATTTCCCCCTGCTCACCATTGCCGAGATGCCTGAAGTGGAGGTGCACATCGTGCCGAGCACTGCACCCCCGACCGGTATCGGAGAGGTGGGTGTTCCTCCCGTTGCCCCGGCCGTAGCCAATGCGGTGTTCGCCGCAACGGGCAAACGGATCCGAAAGCTCCCCATCACGGGAAAGGACCTGGTCGGCCGGACCTGAGTGGGGAAGGCATTCCGGAAGTGTCTCAAGACTGTCGGAGCGAAGTGAATCGTGCCGTGATGAAGTGGATTCGATTGGAAATCCCCCCTGCCCCCCTTTGCCAAAGGGGGATAGGAGCCGGTTCCCACCTTAGAAAACTGAGCATGTCCCATATCTTTTTGCTGAACACCGTAGGAATCGCCGGAAAACAGTCGGTCAATTCAAGGTAACTTCTCAAAAACCCCGGGCGAATTCCAAGAATTCCCCTCCCCGACCCTCCCCGCAAGCAGGGAGGGAGCGCTTCCCCCCGCTTGCGGGGGGATAAGAGGGGGGAAATGGCCCGGACTTATTGAGAAGTTACAATTCAAGGTGATGTCCAGCCGGAGCCCCGAAGGGGCTAACCTTTAATAGCCATGGGTTTTCAACCCGTGGAAAACGGCATTACCCAATTTGGGGAACGGCCCTGAAGGGGCCGACCAGTAACTCCGTATTCGTTGTCTCGTTGGTGGACCCCTTCGGGGTCCAACTGTCCGTTATTGTGCACCGTTTCCATGGGTTAAAATCCCGCGGGACGCGGGACTATTCACAGTATGCCCTTTCAGGGCATGCGTCCGGTTGCCGGCGACCGAGGATATGGGTAATGCTCAGCCTCAGAAAAAGGGGGGGTGGGGGGAGTTATGGATCGGAAAAATCCCCCCTAACCCCCCTTTACTAAAGGGGGGAATCTGAGGACTCCGACAATTCCAGGTTAAGTTTGCGCCGATGGGGGTTAGGGGGCATTTGTTGCAACATACCCAATCCCGCGCAGAACGCGGGATGCCACGACTGGCATCACGAACCGACCTTTGAAACAATTTCTTCCGGCCCACCCCACAAGATTGTTAGCTTCTGCAATGAGTGGCAATGTCCTTGCGTATTGTGTAAAATCATCATGCCGCCGGTGTGCACGGATGGTTGACGGAGAACACTTTCTCAGTGAGGACGAGTGAAGAAGCTTGTGATACTCACGGCAGTTATTGCCGTCATCGGTGCGTTGTATTGGAAATATGGTGCGTCGAACAAAGAAGAACCCAATACGCAGTACGTTACGGTTCCCGTCAAGCAGGGTCCCCTCAAATCCGAGATCACATGCACCGGGACCTTGAGCCCGCGCGTGGAAGTCCTTGTGGGGAGTCAAGTTTCCGGTACAATCAAGGAACTCTACGCGGATTTTGAATCCAAGGTGAAGAACGGGCAGGTAATTGCCCTCATAGACCCGGCCAAGTTCCGTGCGAAGGCCGAGCAGGCCCGGGCGGACCTATCCGCGGCCAAGGCGGCGCAGGCAAAGGCCGAAGTCGCCTTGGCCAACGAGCTCAGAGACCTGAGGCGGAGTGAAGGCCTGATACGGAAAGATTCCGTCAGCCGCAGTGAGTACGACAAGGCCCAGATGGAAGCCGACGCGGCTCAGGCTCAGGTGGTCTTGGAGCAGGCCAAAGTGGCGCAAATGGAGGCCAAGCTCAAGGAAGCCGAGCTGGAGTTGCAGTACACGCGCATCGTCGCTCCGGTGGACGGCGTGGTGGTAAGCAGAAGTATGGACGTGGGCCAGACGGTAACGGCAAGCTTTCAAACTCCCGTTCTCTTTAAGATAGCCGAAAACCTGAAACGGATGCAGGTCAACACCAATGTTGACGAAGCCGATGTCGGCCGGGTGAAGGTCGGCCAACAAGCCGAGTTCACGGTTCCGGCTTTTCCCGACAAAAGCTTCAACGCATCGGTCACCCAGATACGCAATGAGCCGAAAATCGAGCAGAATGTCGTCACTTATAACGTGGTGTTGAACGTGAACAACGACGAGCTTGACCTCAGGCCCGGAATGACCACCAATGTTCAGATACTCATCACCGAGGTGAAGAAGGCTCTCATTGTTCCCGAGCAAGCCTTCCGCTTTCTTCCTCCTAGAGGCTCGACGCAGGAGAAAGATAGGGAATTGCCTCCACTGCAACCGGGTCTCAGGAGAATATGGAAACTTGGGAAGATGAACCGACTCCAGCCGGTCGCCGTAAAGGTCGGGATCTCAGGCGGCGAAGGGATTCAGGTTTTTTCGGAGGAGCTGAAGCCCGGAGAGCCTTTGGTCGTCGAGGCACTTGCCGAGAAACCCAAGGGGCCGCCGCGCATGGGCGGACTCGGGATGAGGTTCTAATAGCGGCTCTAATGGCCGTTTATCAGAGGACTTTCACATGAACGGAATCCATCACCATCCGTCGATGACCGGCACATTCGGGCAAATTGCGGGGAAGGACTTCGGGTACTCAACCGATCCGGCGGACTTCGCCTACATGCGCCTTAACGTCCCCTGCCAGAGCGCCTGTCCTGCGTACACCAATATTCCCGCGTACATACGGGCCCTGTACGACGGGGAATACGGCACTTCATACGAGATCAACCGCATGGTCAATGTTCTCCCCGGGGTTTTGGGCCGTATCTGCTCCCGGCCTTGTGAACGGATGTGCCGGCACGGGGAACCCGAGTTGGGTAAACCTGTGAACATCTGCCACATCAAGCGCGCGGCTTCGGACTTCAAGGCGGCAGGGCACATCTACCTGGAGAGGTTCTTTGCCCCACAGGGCAAGCGTGTCTGCATCGTAGGAGCCGGCCCGGCCGGTTTGGCCGCGGCTCACGACCTCACCACCATCGGCATCGGAGTCACCATGCTCGAGGCCTTCGACGAACCCGGCGGCATGCTCAGGTACGGAATTCCCGAGTTCAGACTGCCCCGGGAGATCCTTAACGACGAGATCCAAAGCATTGTGAGGCTCGGCGTCACCCTGGAGACGGGTGTCCGGGTGGGCAAGGACGTGTCCGTGGAGGATCTCCTGAACAGGTACGACGCGGTATTGATGGCTGCCGGCTGCTATGTGGCGAAGGAACTGGAGATCCCGGGCGACACGCTTCCCGGCGTCATATCCGGCCTTGACTTCGTCATCGACGTGACCACCGGCGGTACGCCCGAGATCGGCAAGAACGTCCTGGTGATCGGCGCGGGCTTCACCGCGTTCGACTGCGCTCGAATGGCCTTGAGACTGGGAGCCGACGATGTGTCCATCTGTATCAGGGCCACGGAGGAAGAACTGAGGGTTACGGAAGACGAAATACTGGAAGCAAAGCGCGAAGGAGTCCAAATCCGAGGGCTGATGGCTTCCCGGCGTGTCGTCGGCCGGGACGGCGTAGAGGGCGTGGAATTTCTCCGGACCCGGCTCGGCGAACGCCTGCCCAACGGGAGGCGGAAGATCGTTCCCATCGAGGGAAGTGAATTCATACTCCCCGCGGATTCGGTGCTCACGGCCGTCGGACAAGGCGCGGAGCCTATCGCCGCCCCGGGGGAGAAAGACCGTAGAGGCGTCGTCAAGGGCGACCCCTCGACCTTTCTCACTTCAGTGCCGAATCTCTACGTTACCGGCGATTTCATGACCGGTCCCTCCACGGTGATCGAATCCATTGCAGGCGGCCGCAGAGCCGCGGAAAGAATCGCGGAGGACTTGACGGGCAAGAAATTCCGCGAATGGGCGGTAAGAATCGAAGAGGCACAAATCACCGACAGGAAAAGGGAATGGGATTACATACCAAGATCCGAGATGCCCACGGTGATGCCCGTGCAAGACCGGTTCAAAACGGCCGACCTCGAAGTTGAGAAGGGTTTTTCGCCTGACCTGAGTCACATCGAGTCCCAACGATGCTACCTCTGTTACCTGCACTACGAGATAGACATCAGCCGATGCATCTACTGCCGCTACTGTATCGATGTAGCTCCTCGAGATTGCATCAAGTTGGTCAATGAGGTCGTGACCGACGAAAACGGCGCGGTCACGGGCTTCGTCGAGACGACCAATTGGGAGGACGTGAGCGCCGTCGTCATCGACAATTCCCGTTGCATCCGGTGTGGCGAATGCATGAGGGTGTGCCCCGTGGATTGCATCTCCGTGTCCAAAGTCCAACTGGTGGAACGCATGCTTCAAGAAGGGAGGGACTGATGGCTCGAAAGCACTGCGTGATTATCGGCAACGGTCCCGCCGGCAATGCTGCCGCGTTTACGCTGAGAGAAAAGGATCCGGATGCACGCATCACGGTGATAGGTGAGGAATGCAATCACCGGTACAGGCCGGATCTTCTTCCGGACTATATTGCCGGGACGGTTGCCGAGGAGGACTTGTTCGTCGGGACCACCGAATCGTACAAACGGCAAGATATTAAGCTCAGGCTTGGGCAACGGGTCGTCAGCGTGGATTTCCGGACCAGGGAACTACTGTTGGAACACAACGAGACGATACACTTCACCGGCCTGATTATTGCCTGTGGTGCAAAGCCCCGCATCCCCGAGCCGCTGGAAATCTTCGAGGATCTGATGCTCACCCTCAAGACACCGGCCGATGCGAGAGTCTGGATCGAGCGACTCCCCCACGTGAATCACGTACTCATCGTCGGCGGCGATCTCACGTCGTTGAGTCTCACCAAGGCACTCCTTCATCTTGGCAAGCGGGTTACGTTCCTCCTCGACGGCGGCTCCTTCCGGCCCGTACCGCTCAGCCCGAAAGTGCGTGACGAAGTTGCACGGAAACTTACCGCACGAGGAGTGGAGGTCACCGCGTGCAACAAGATCCGGCGTGTAGCCAAGATCTCCGAACACGCCATTGAAGTGGCTACGGATTGCAGAACCATGACCGTGGGGATTTTGGGGGCCTTTTTCGGCCTGGTTCCCAACGTGAAGTTTCTGGCCCGCAGCGGCCTGGATATGGAGCGGGGGGTGCTGGTAAACGAGTATCTCAAAACGGTTTTCGACAATGTCTATGCCGCGGGGGACTGCGCTCAGGTATACCATCCCGGAATCCGCGACTATTGGGTCTCCATCGGTTGTGCAAATGCCGAGGCCCTGGGCAGGACGGCGGCACTGAATCTTCTGGGAGACATGGTGCCGGTAAACGTTGAGCGTGCGAGCATTCTCGAAATAGATGGAATCAATGTAAACACGAGCTGGTGGACGGAGTTCTGACATGCCTGGAGTTGATGTTACCGTTGAGGTTTGCGGCATGGCCGGCGACGGCACCATAGCCGCCGGTGGATTGATTAACGAGGCCATGTCCGCGGGAGGTTTTTCCGTCCTGGGCTTCGACTCGTACCCGGCGGAGATTCGCGGCTTTGGGCGCTGCGTGACACGCTCACGTATCGGAAATGAAGACATCCTTGCACTGGCTGATGAAACCCACGTGCTCATCTCGCTCAACGACGGGGAATCCATATCGAGAGTGCCGGTCCTTGCCAAGGATTCGGCGGTTTTCTTCGACAACAACCCGCCGACGTATGTTACCGAAGAAAGATCCCTGGCTGCCGAAGTGGACCCTGAAACCATGCTGTTCGGGATGCCGTTCAGCGATCTGGCCGTAGGAGCGGCGGGAACGGACAGGGGACGCAACCTCACGGCACTGGGAGGATTCGCAGCGGTGTGCGGCGTGCCCCCTGAATTCTTTCACCGGGTTATCACCAAGAAATTCAAGGCCAAAGGAGAAAGGATCCTTGGCGCCAACCTGAAGAGCTTTGACGCGGGGTACGAGTATGCAAAGAAGCATTTCGCCTCACGTCTCAGGACCATGTTCGTGGCGCCCGAACGACTCCGGGGCCGGGAAAGGGTTATGTTTTCAGGCAACCTCGCCATCGGAAAAGGCGCACTGGACGCAGGCCTTAAGCTCTATTTCGGCTATCCCATCACTCCGGCCACGCCGATCATGGAGTACCTGGCGAAGCAACTGCCCGAACGGGGAGGAGCGGTGATCCAAATGGAGGACGAGATCGCTTCCATCGGAGCCGTCCTGGGGGCGGGCCACGCAGGTGCACGATCCATGACGGCCACTTCGGGGCCGGGATTTGCACTTATGACCGAGCTCATAAACCTTGGCGTCATGGCCGAGATACCCGCGGTGATTCTCAACGCGCAGAGGGGCGGACCATCGACCGGTCTGCCCACGAAGACCGAACAGTCGGACTTGCATGCAGCCGTGTTCGGCGGACCCGGTGACTCGGGCCGCATCGTCATTGCTCCCACCAATGTCGCCGAGTGTTACTCCTTCACGGTGAAGAGCTTTCAGCTTGCCGAAAAGTACCAAACTCCCGTGGTGGTCCTCACGGATTTCTTCCTCGACAACCGGGTGGAAAACCTGCCCATTCCCGAAGCTTCCCAGGAGGACATTGCACGCGGCAACCTCTTCCCGGACGATTCCGCCAAGGGCTCATACAAAAGGTATCTCGACACGGAGACGGGCATCTCTCCGCGCTCCATCCCCGGCATGGAAGGCTTCGCCTTTTCGGCAACCGGTCTGGAACATACGGAACAGGGGACGCCGGACTACACCCCTGAAAACCACATGAAGATGTCCGAAAAGCGGCACAGAAAGATTCAGGGCGCGCTTGCCGATCTGCCCGAACCCGAGGAATTCTCTCCCGGAGGAACACTGGACGTGGGAGTCGTCGGTTGGGGCTCCACTTTCGGCTCGGTACTGGAAGCGGTGAACATTGCACGGTCGCGGGGGCTCAATGTGGGTGCCCTTAAGATTACCGCGATTTTTCCGTATCACGGCGAAGTGATAGGTGAATTCATGTCGAGGTGTGCCAAGGTTCTCATCCCCGAACTCAACTATTCAGGACAGTTGGCCAATCTCATCGGTCACTTGAGAGGGACCGACGTGGTTCGCCTGAACCTGGCCACGGGAATGCCGTTTCCGCCTTCGACCATCCTGACGAGGATTGAAGATCTTGTTAAGGCAGGTGCATGATGAAGACTCCAGGCAGAGATCTCGCCAAGCAAGTTGCAGATATCAAGAACGCGAAGGTTTTCAACGTCCGATCCTCCGCGTTGCCCACATGGTGTCCGGGGTGCGGATATTTCGGGATCCACCAGGGGCTGAACGCATGTATTCGAGAATTGGGCTTGCCGCTGCACCGGGTGATGACGGTTTCGGGAATAGGCTGTGCCGGACGCTCTCCGTTCTTTACGAAGACCTACGGGCTCCACGCTGTCCATGGCAGGGCTCTACCCGTCGCCACCGGTGTGAAGATGGCGAATCCTGATCTGACCGTGTATGTGGTTGGAGGGGATGGAGACGGCCTGGCCATTGGGGGCGGACACTTGCCCCACGTGGCCAGACGGGACGTGAACGTCAACTATCTTCTGTTCGATAACTCCATATACGGGCTTACAAAGGGACAGCCTTCTCCGAGCAGCCCGGTGGGCATGAAGAGCAAGGCCAGCCCGTCGGGCACGACGGACAAACCATTGAATGCCACCCTCCTCGCATTGACGTATGGGGCCTCCTTTGTGGCACGTCTCTTCGCAGGGGATCCCAGGGGGATCACCCAAGCCCTCATTGAAGGCACCAGGCATCCGGGTTTTGCGATCTTCCACATCTACTCCCCGTGCGTGACGTTCGACAAGACGTTCAAGACGTGGTCCAACTTGAAGCAATCGATTCATCCGCTCCCCGACAACCACGATCCCACGGACCGCAGAAAGGCGTTCGATCGCGTGCTGGAGGATGATTTCAGCACCGGGATTATTTATAGGAGAGCAATGGACGGGACATAGGGGTCCTGCGTTCTGCGCGGGATGCCTGCCCCGGGCATCGTTCCGGGTGTTTCTTATGGAGGGCGGAACCTGGGAAAGAGGGAAGAAGTCCGGCGCCAAGCGTGACGACACATCGTGGGCCCGTAAGAGCTCCTGCTTGGTTATCGCCTCCGATTCAGTGACTTGATCACCCTCCCCCTACCCCTTCCCCTTCCCGTCAAGGGAGAGGGGATCTGAAGCCTCAAGATTGACCAGTTGTGCGTTTCATATGTGGATTTTTTGAGGACGGTTAATCCTGTGCCTTTTCTTTTCGCCGTCCTTTGCAGGATTGCGAGTACACGGTTGCTATGATACTTTGATAGCCGCGCGAAGGAATGTCACGACAATGATTCTCGGAGTCAAGTCTTAGAATGGCTGTGCAACTCAAGACACGAGGGGTGGGGGTGGTGCTAAGGGGCGTCTTCAACCCACTGATCTTCCAGCCCGCTTGGTTTGCGTCGTGTGAACTCATCTCAAAACGAGAGGCCGAAGGTGCACGTATCGAAGTAATTCACCGTGACGCAGCCGTTTTCTCCACAGAATGGCTCGAAATAAGGATTTTGAGGGACAGTTTCTTCGCCGGCACCTCCCAGGACTCCTTCCACGAACAGCTGCGAGATCTGGTGTTGGGGACGTTCGATCTGTTGAGCCATACGCCCGTGCATCTAATGGGATTAAACTCCGATTATCACTACAGTCTGCCCTCAGAGAAAGCGTTGAATTTTATTCGAAACAAGTTGGCTCCCAAAAGTCCGTGGCAGAAGTTGCTGGACAGTCCCGAAATGGTCACAGTTGGTATGAAAGGAAAGAGAAAATCACCCTACGAAGGTTGGATTTCCGTCCAGGTAGAACCGTCCCGAAAAGTCGAACCTGGGATATATATCGGTGTGAACGACCATTACCAATTGACCGACAAACCTGAGCCCGTGCAGGGAACAAGATTGGTCACAGAAATTCTCCGCAAGAGATGGGGTGAGTCACTTGAACGAGCTCAGAGTATTGCCGCCTCTATAGCATATCTAGGAGCAGACAAATGAGTGTACAGCTGAACACCGCACGTCAGTCGCCTGCACCAGGCACGATCGAGCCGAGGCCGACGGCTCTCGAATCTGAGAGTGAGGAAATGCATCTGGATATTTGCGCAAGACCAGGATTGAAGTCAAAGAACGATGGATATGGGTCTACACGGATTTCCAATAGGAATGGGACCTCAAATACACCTTTCGTAAAGGAACAGCTTCTACTTCCCGATCCACCGTATCCGCCCGAATCGCGAGAATTCTTCCGGGCAATTCAGAAATGGGAAGGGCATGTTACTGAGGTAGGAGAAGAGTGTTTTCGCGCTGTGATCATACCTATTCTTGGAGAAGGGCCGGCCCTTGAAGCCGAAATATTTAAAGAAGAGATACCACCTGACGACTATGAGTTGATAGAGCTTGGGGCCGTCTTTTATTGGAGCATCGGCTACCTTGACAGGCCGTCGGGAAGGTTGAATGCCTCAACAATTCGCTTCAGGCGACTTCCTGCTTGGACAGAACGCAAGATTGAGAGAGCCTCCGCAGAGGCGGAGAGGCTTCAAGCCCTTTTTGAAAATGACTAACACTGTTTCGCGCCCGCATCCAAGCGAATTGGAAGTATCTCTTTTCGGAGGAGATTTTGGGGAATCAGTGGTTATGCACCTTGGCGCCGATTGCTGGGTTGTGGTTGACTCTTGTGCAGAGTCTGGTTCCGATGAATCGACGCCACTAAAGTATCTGGATAGTCTCGGAATCAATATCAAGAGACAAGTGAAGCTCGTCGTGATCACCCACTGGCATGACGATCATATTCGCGGCATAAGCACAGTAGTGAGGGAATGCCACTCTGCTACTATTGCTATGTCGAGTGCGTTCCGCATGAAAGACTTTCTGGAGATGGTTGATAGCGGCAGCGAAGCGGCTATGGTCACGAGATCAGGAGTTGATGAATTTGCCGCCATACTAGGGATCCTTGAGCAGCGAAAAGGCAAACGCAGGCGCTATAACCCGCCCAAGATGGCTTTACGGGACAGGCTCTTATACCGGCAGCAGATTGCCTTACAAAGCGGTGTAGCGGATGCCGCTGTCTGGTCGTTATCGCCATCGGACTCAGCCACGATTTTGGCTCAACGGGAGTTTGCAGAGAAATCTCCGAAGAAAGGCCATCGGCCGGGATGGATTCCTTCGGGAGAGAGCAATCATTCGTCGGTCGTCTTATGGGTTACGATTGGTGACAACAAGATCCTTCTTGGGGCAGACATGGAGCGGACTGGGGACGAAAGTACCGGGTGGTCCGCAATCTTAGGCGGGTCCGGTGTAGTTGATGGCAAGGCGGACATTTTTAAGGTCCCGCATCACGGGGCAGAGAGTGGTGACCACCCGAAAGTATGGTCCGAACTTCTTCACCGTGACCCTTTTGCGATCTTGACCGCGTTCAGAAACGGCAAGGTTCTCTTGCCGACCCAGGACGACGTGCGCAGAATAAATTCTCGGACGTGTAATGCCTACATCACCGCGACGCCGGCTCCAACCGGCATCAAAGGACCAAGGCAGCGGGTGGTCCGAGAAGCTCTCAAACGTACCACTCGGACATTGACCAGAGCCCAGTTACCTAGCGGACACATAAGACTTCGCCGGCATATTGATGGACCGACCGGACCTTGGCGCCGCGAACTATTTGGCAACGCTAACCCACTCGCACACGTGTAGCTGTTAAGAAAAGGAAATGCTGCATTGATCTGCACGACGCTCCCACCAGAGAAGGTCAAACGGCAATACGTAGAAGCGGTGGCGGCAGTGGATGAAATTGCCGACCTCGGGCTTGCCCGGATCATGGACGATTGATCATGATTTGAAGGGCCTCGCAGTGCAAGGTTGGGCCGGCGAAGGCTGCGTGAGTTCTACGGGTGACGGTCCTGAAAAGTTGTCCTTGGTGATGCAATTTGAATTCCGTGAATTCCGGGGGATTCCCGAAAAAGAGGATCCGGAGGTATCGGCATGTCGAGAGAGAGGGCCCTTCATTACGGATGGATCGTTATCTTCACGGGATTGCTCGTCACCATCGGCGCACACGGATTCGGGCGCATGTCCTACACGCTCATCCTGCCCGCGATGAAGGACGGCCTCCATTTCAACTATGCACAGCTGGGCCTGCTCGGAACGGGAAACTTCATCGGGTACCTGCTCATGGCCATAATCGGCGGATTCCTGGCCGCCCGATTCGGCACGCGTATCGTGATCGCCTGTGCGTTGCTGCTCATGGGAGTGACCATGGTCCTGACCGGCATGGCGGAAACGTTTCGGTTTGCGTTCGCCATGAGGCTGCTGACAGGCCTCGGCAACGGGGCCGCGTACGTCCCTGCCATGGCTCTCGGATCGGCCTGGTTCTCCGCGGAGCGGCGCGGGCTGGCCACGGGTATCGTCTCGGCCGGCATCGGCGGCGGCACAATGATCGCCGGCCTGATCGTGCCGGTTATTCTGGGTATCTATGGGGCCGAAGGATGGCGTTTGGCCTGGTATATACTGGGCGGAGCGGTACTGGCCATAGCGGGTGCCGCGGCATTGCTCATTCGGAGCCGTCCGGATGAATTGGGATTGAATCAGGTGGGAAAAGGTCCCGCGGCCCCGAATCCCGGCGCTCCAAAGGTTCCGGCTCCATTGGACTGGAGCGGGATCTACAAGATGGGCCGCGTCTGGTATTTGGGGCTCGTCTATTTCATGTACGGGTTCTCCTACATCATCTACATGACGTTCTTCGCTGCGTACCTTCAGAAGGAGATGGGCCTGAATCCGGCTCAATCGGGCGGACTGTGGGCTCTGGTGGGCGGGTTGAGCATCTTCTGCGGGGTTATCTGGGGAGGACTCTCCGATGTCTTGGGCAGAGCGAGAGGTTCGGCGCTGGCCTATCTGGTTCTGGCCGTTTCCTATGCAGTGTTCGCCCTGGTCAAGGCAGAGTCCGGGTTCTACCTGTCGGCAATCGTGTTCGGACTCACGGCCTGGAGTATCCCCACCATCATGGCCGCGGCCGCCGGCGATTGCGTCGGTCCAAGGCTTGCCCCGGCAGGGCTGGGATTCATCACGCTGTTCTTCGGAATCGGACAAGCGCTCGGGCCTTGGATAGGAGGACGTATCGCCGACATGACCGGTTCCTTCACCGGTTCGTTCCTTCTGGCTGTGGCTGTCTCCCTTGTTGGCGCAATCCTCTCTCTTTCCATCAAACCGGCTGAAAGCCCGGCGGTTTGACCGAGACAGGAGGTTGCCGGGGAAGATCTCTGAGCGCGACAGCAGGCATGCCACGACATCCTGGACATATCAGAAGCCGGTGTCTCTTCCGATCCTCCTTCTAGTGGTTGGCCGGGTTCCCCACTCTTTCCGAAATGCTTCCATCTTGTCGCGATCCAGTCCAATCTTCTTGAATGTCGCCTCCAGTCTGGCTGCTTCCAACTCCGCCTCTTCCGCTTCGATTTGGTGAACGAGGTCGGCATCTCTGAGCAGGCCCTGTCCAATGTAATACTTTATAACTGACTGATAACCCGTCATTTCCTTGAGACGAGCGATCTTCTTCAGTTTCTCCAGAAGATCCACAGGAATTCTCATAGAGATGCCGGTGCCGGGACGGTCTTTAGTAGGAGTCAATTTCTTCTTCATAACGTCGCCTCTCAACGATAAATAAAAAGAGTTCCTGATTATCGCCGGATAATACTGTCACTTCGACGACCCACCGGTCAACGGCAAATCCGCGCCGGCGAACTGAGCACGCGGATATGGGGTCATGTCTTGCTCCTTGCACCGCGCCGGCGGCGCAAAATAAGGTGCAAAAACGAGACCCGACCCCATAGCTCATAGTCGGCAAGATATCGCCAAGGCAGCACTGGGACTGGAGGCGAACTCTTCTTTACTTGGATTCTCTGTCTTCAGACTTCGCTGTCTTCGGTTGCTTCTCTGTTGAGAATTCGCAACCGCACCCGCATTTCTCCTGCTTCTTGTCTTGCTCTTTCTCGCTCATGCTTTTCACCTCCTTTCAGTCTGGTGCGTTCC
>JAZDHD010000194.1:0-16449 GCA_043806215.1 Pseudomonadota bacterium
CCACGGGGCACTTAGTGCTCGGTGGCGTAAATACGGTCGCACAACCTGAGCCGCGGCAGATGACGGGCAGGGACGCCCGTCCCACGGTGTACGACCGGCTTGGTCTCTGTTCTTCGTAGCCCGGGCCTCCGTGCCCGGATCTTGTTCTTGCCGGCACCCGAGACGGCTGCGGGATGTCATTGCGAGGAGCGCAGCGACGAAGCAATCTCGGCGCGAAAAATCCGTGACCGTATTTAAGCCACAGAGCACTAAGTGCCTGTCCACAATTAACCGTATCGGTTCCATCCGATGGTGCGGGCAGGCGGCAACGTAGGGTGCGGGGTTTACCCCCGCCCTTTTCTCAGTTCCAACGCGGGCGGGGGTGAACCCCGCACCCTACGCAGGCAGTGTTAGCAGCCCCTGAGCGCCGAGCTGTCCTTGGACAATTGTGACACTTATTCTGGGACAGTCCCTAAGAGAAAACATCTCCGCCGCAAGGGGGGGGTGTCGTACTCAGCCCCTCAGAACAGCAGTAATTGAGCGCCTTCCAATCGATTCTGCGCTCCACGGAAGTGGGCCCGGAGAAGAGTTTTCAGCCTCTTGGAGTCCCTTTTCTCTATCGCAGCGAGGATCTTCTTGTGCTGTGCCACAGACTGTTTTGCCCCGCGTGACGCACTCAACGCCAGGGACCGTAACCACTGAAACTTATCGACGAGAGACGAAATAGTCTCCAACAGGACCTCGGATTTGGCAGCCTTATAGAGAATCTCATGGAATTCCGACGATGTCTTGATTATGTTGCGTATGTCACCCGCATCAACATATCTTTCCGCCTCCCTGACATTCTCTCTGAGGGCTTCGAGTTCCTTCTCGGTTATTCTCTCAAGGACCAGAGACATCACAAATTCCTCAATGACGGATCTCACCGCAAAATATTCCGCTATTTCGCTCGCAGAGACTCTCCGCACGATAAACCCAGTACGGTCGTTGCACTCAACAAGCTTCTCGTTCTGAAGCATCAACAACGCCTCCCTAACGGGTGTACGGCTGACGCCAAGCTCCAAGGCTATTTGGTTTTCTGCGATTTTTTCACCGGGCCTTAAGTCCAGATACAGGATGCGGTCCTTAATAGCCTTGTATGCCGCAAACCGCAGTGCGTTCTCCCCTGACTCACGGGCCATCACAGCTCCTCGACATTTTCACTTGTCCCACACCATCCCTCCTCTTGTCCGCCATACGGCTCCCATTTCCGCCGCGTCGTGGTCGCGCCATCCCCAACGAAGGTTCCTCGTCCACCGCGCCTTCAGAGATCATTTCGGGTACGCCTTAATCCCTTCGCGATAGAAAGCAACAACCTCTTCCCCCGGGAGGCCCTTTGTTTTCATACTCTTGATGTACTCATCGATCATAGGCTGAGCTTTTGCCGCCCACCTCTTTTCTTCCTCCGGCGACAGCGTCACGATTTTGTTACCCCTCTTCACGGCAAAATCCTTGCCTTGCTTGTCGATCTCGTCCCACATCTTTCCCTGTTTCTCTATCCATTCCGCATTGACGCCTTCAATTATCTTCTGAATGTCAGGAGGCAAGCCGTCCCATTTGGCCTTGTTCATCCCGACCATTTGAACTCCACTGTAAGAGGAACCATAGTTCTCAATGGAGTATTTCACAACCTCTCCCAATTTGTATCCGGACAGGGCCTCATACGGCGCATATATCCCGTCCACAACTCCTCTTGAGATGGCATCGTAGGAATCCACCATGGGCATCGCGACCGGGGCGGCTCCCAGATTGGAAATGAACGCGGTGACAGGGCCGAAGGTCCGTATTTTCAACCCTTTCATATCCTCCAGCTTTGCCACGGGCTTGCTTGTATGCATAATACCCGGTCCATTGGCCTGCAGGTAGAGCACCTTGACTTGATCGAATTCCGCCGGCTTGAACTTCGCGTAGTATTCGTTCGCCAGCTTTGTGGCCGCATAGCCGCTCGGAACGCCGAGGGGGTAGGCAGCCACGTCCGAGAGAGGAAATTTGCCCATTGTGTAGCCCAGGACACAGAGTCCGATGTCAACGACGCCTTTGACGATACTCTCATAGGTACCCGCAGGAGACGTGAGAGTTCCCCCCGCGAAATGCCGCACCTGTACCTTGCCGTTTGTTCTCTTTTCGACCTCTTTGCACCACTGGTCCGAAAGTACTGCATGTTTGTGACTTACCGGGAACATTGTTGCATAGCGCAGAGTAATGGGCTTGTCCTGGGCCGAGGCGTCCGAGGTCACGATACAAGTGCCCGACAGAATGATTCCGACAAAGAGAACGAGCATCCTTGAAAGCTTCATAACAACCTCCGTTTGATAAGTGTGCGTTTGAAAGAACCGAGAAACCCTCAATCTTGCATTTCGCATCAAGGCGGTATATCATCCGATATATTGGCCGGTATACCGTGATGTATACGGTGGATGGGGGGATCTGTCAAGTTCTTTTTCAGTCTTTGTCAATAAAGTTCAAGCACTGTCGACGACGGACCACACATCGTCTTTTGACTTGACTCGGCCGATTTGGTCCTATAATGTGGTCAAAATGATCAGACTACGAAGACCATACCGACATATTCTAATGCGTAAACAGGGAGGAAGCTGCTATGGCGCTCATGGAAAGCGACTACGACATTCTGAACAACTTCGGGTTTGCCGTTAAACCCGTCGGCATCAAGTATTTCGTGAGGCGTCCACAGGGAATCGGTAGACTCGAGAAAAGGATGGCCCTGTGTGAAATGCTGAGAGAGGCGCAGGAGGGAGAAGTCTTTTGCGCCGATGCCGATAACCACACATGCGAAGCAGGACCTTACGTGTTGGGGCACACGGATGCAGAACAATGTTTCATAAGTGGGGAATACGGAGCCGGCCTGCAAGTTTTCAGCGAGGAGCGCGCTGCGGGCAGATTGTACCATTACGTCCCCAGGATAGCGAAGGGAGTGGCAAACTTCGTCGCTTTTTCTTGTCTGGACAAGCTTTCCTTTGATCCTGATGTCCTTATCATTGTCGCCGACATCAGTCAGACGGAAATCCTGCTCAGGGCCATGAGCTACAGAAACGGGAAGATGTGGTCCAGCCGTTACTCGGCGGCTATCGGATGCTCATGGTTGTTCGTTTATCCTTATCTCAGCGGGGAAATGAATTATGTTGCAACGGGGCTTGGAAGCGGAATGAAACGAAGGAAAGTGTTTCCCGACGGCCTACACGTGGTCTCTATTCCTTTTGACCGGTTGCCGTCCATGCTCCAGGTATTGAAGGAAATGCCTTGGGTCCCGAAGCCGTTTGGACCCGACGGGCCCGAATATGTACGACAGCTTCGAGAGAGATTGGGCCTTGAATAGAGACTGTGGCGGAACAGGCTCACCTCGATGCCGGCGCGGCTGCGTTCATTGAAGACCGTAAGATCTTACGGGCCTCCCATCGAGCCGCATCACCGTTCACTGGTATTGCCCCGAATTGTGGCAGTTCATCATGTGATTCGATAACGGAGTGCCGGGGTAAGGTCTTGCTTCTTGAGGGCATCTACGAACTCCGCGTAAGATATCGGGCCGAGAACTACCGTATGCTCTATTTCTTTCACGGCAGCGCGGCCGTGGTTCTTACCCACGGGTTCACCAAAGAAAGGATTGTCCCGCGTCGGGAAATCCACAGAGCGCTGGACCTGAAAAGGAACTTTGAAATGGATCCTGAGTCCCACACCCATTATTGGGAGCCCACAGAATGAAAGAGAAGAAACTCAGTTCGGATGCCTACCAATGGGCGTACGATCGGTTCATCAAGGATGACCCGGAAATGCAGGAATTCCTTAAAGAGGTCAAGGTACAGTCGGAGATAGCCGGACGGATCTACAACATCCGTCATAGGCTCGGCATGTCACGAGAGCAATTGGCTCAGTATGCGGGACTGACGCCGGAAGTCATCGAGGACCTGGAGGAATCCGATTACGAAGGGTCCTGGGAGGAAGTCTTGGAACGAGTCAATCAAGCTTTTGAATCCTGGTTCAAGGAAATCATTCTTCCCGCGTCCCGGATGAACCCTGAAGACTACTCAGTGAGCGTTCAAACCGGGTGATCCCTCGTCCCTGTTCCTGAAGGCCGAGATCTACCGCGAGGCCGTTGTCAGGGGCAAGGGGCAAGGGGTCACATCTGTTTTTGGCTCATTACCGGATCCGCATTATGGTGCTTGAATAAGGGGCCGAATTTCTTGCCAGTTACGGATAGCGTATCCCGGCACCTGGTACCGTGGGATGAACGCGGGGAGGCGACGCATGACTTCAGGCTCCGAAAACCGGCGGACAGAGTGGAGCGTCGGCCGAGAAAGACGTAGAACCGGCCGTGACCCCTTGCACTTTCCTTCGCCGCTCTCACGAATGCCTATTCGTTAGGTGCTCCAACACTTCCTCGACCACGGAATATGGATCGGTCTCCCGCATCATAATGGCTTCGATATACTTCCGTCTCTTATTCGTTCCTTTGAGGCCCGCCAAAACCAGTCTTTCCACTTCATTCTTGAAAATCAGCCCCAATTCATGTTCAATGCGCTTCACTCGGGCTTTCTCTCCGTTTCCGCCTTCTTTAAGGAATACCTGGTGGGCCTCGATTCCCTTCATGAGATCGTCAACGCCGATAATCCGTTGATTTTGGGAACAAGAGGATATGGTGGGGATGACCGGCGGAATCCACTTTCCCGGTTCTTTCTTTACGCTGCGACTCAAGCTCGCCTCCAAACTGCGAAGGCAGGATTCCGCTCCGTCCAGATCGAACTTGTTTAGTACGATGATATCCGCAATCTCCATAACGCCGGCCTTCATCGCTTGGATATCATCCCCCATACCCGGGGTCAGTACGAGCAAGGAGGTCTGGGCCACATGGATGATATCGATTTCATCCTGCCCGACGCCCAGGGTCTCGACGATGACGACGTCATTGCCCATGGCCTCCATGATTCTCACGACGTCCAAAGTTGCGCAAGCCAGGCCGCCCGGATAACCCCGTGATGCGATGGACCTAACGTAGACACCGTTGTCCATGGTGTGCCTCTGGAAACGTACTCTGTCCCCCAGGAGCGCACCGCCCGAAAAGGGGCTGCTCGGATCGACGGCAACCACGCCCACCTTCTTCTTCAGATCGCGAAATCGGCTGATGAGTTGGTTGATCAGGCTGGACTTGCCTGCTCCGCCGGCACCCGTGATCCCAATGACCACGGCTCTCCCGGTGAAAGGGTAGATCCGTTTCATTAAACCGATTGCTTCAACGGAGTTGTTTTCCACCATCGTGATCAGACGGGCGGCGGTTCGCACATCACCGCCGGTAAGTCGTTGAACGGCCTTGTCTTGGTTGTCTACATCATTGTTCAGCATGGAAAGCTAAGCTCCGTGTGGTCTATCATTCCAATACGTCACTTCGCAGATCGCCTGGTTGTCGGCTTCACCTTGGAAACGATAAATTCGACCATGGATTCTGAAGTGCTTTGGGGAGTAAAGACTTCGGCCACCCCCTTTTCCTTTAGTTTTAGGACCTGATTCTTGGGAATATTTCCGCCGCAGATGACGCAAACATGACCCATATGGTTTTTTATCAGCAAATCCATCAGATCTTCAATCTGGCTAAAGTTCGATGCATGGGAACTTATGCCGATGACGTCCACATCTTCCTGAACCGCCGCTTGAACTATCGTTTCAGGCGCATTATAGTATCCCAAATATACCACTTCCATGCCTGCATCCATGAGGATCCTGGAAACAACCTGAGCCCCGGTACTGTGGCCGTCAAGTCCTATCATGGAGATGATGACCTTAATTCCCTTTCCTGGATACATGTTCCACTCCGTTCTTTTTCGATGGGTTCACTCCGATAGACGAGACAAGAAACTGTTATTCAAACCCAAAAGGGCAGTTAATCATTTCCAACGGGTCGTAACTCAGGCCGCGGCCCCGGCGGATGACTCCCATTACCTCCCCTGCCGTGGCATAAGCCTTAACCGCCTCGACAATGGAGGGCATCAGGTTATATCCGTCTTCCTTTTTCGCATCCGAATAGAGTTGCCTCAACCTTTCCTCCAACAAGGACTCATTTCTCGTCTTCTTCCATTCTTCCATACGTCTCGCAATCTTTTCGGAGTCGGTTGCCTGCACCTCTTGTATGGGGATCTCAAAGTCTTCTTCCGGCGGGATGACCAAATCGTTGACCCCGACGATCAGCCGATCCAGGTTTTCCACCTCTTGGTGTTTTGCTACGGCCGCCTCCTTCAACATATCCTGGACATGTCCTTTCTTTATGGCCGCAATCATCCCACCGAGATCTTCTATTTTGCTCCAGATTCTATAAGCTTCTTCCTCCACCTTGTTCGTAAGGTATTCCACGAAGTAGGCACCGGCCAGGGGATCCACCACATCCGCCACCCCAGTCTCGTCCGCCACGATGCCCTGGGTATTCAGGGACATTCTCGCCGCCAGCGGCGAGGGTTCCGCATGTGCGTTATCCAGGGTCGCATTGTCTATGGCCGTGCAGCCGCCAATGGCGCCGGCAAGGGTCTGTATGGCGCACCGTGCGATATTATTGAGAGGCTGCTGATAGGTCATCGTACGGCCCGACGTGTGGACCGCTATGAGAAGATGACAGGATTTGGCCCGTTCGGCCCTAAATGTTTCCTTTGCAAGCTTTGCCCACATCCTGCGAAGTGCCCGTATCTTGGCTATCTCCTCGAAAAAACGTGTTCCAACGCTTACCAGCTCATACGGGAGAACGGCAACATCATCAAAATCCAGGCCCCGCTCATTCACCAGCAAGCCGCAGATTTCCTTGAGCATGGCCATCTCCACGGCAAGGGCCTGGGCATTGTTTCCTCCGGATTCCTGAAAGTGCTGACTGATGATACACGCCCGCATGCGTATCTTGTTTCGTATGGCGTACTCTGAAGCATCGAGAAACAGCTTCAAGTTCAGATCGAAAGGCTGGGAGTCCGTCTGCCCAAAATAGTTTTCAAACGGAGATTCGAGGCAGCCCCCGTGCACCTCGTTAAGGTTCACTCCGCGCTTCTCGGCAAGGGCGACAATATAGGCCAATCTCAGGGAAGAAGGGCCGCATGAGCCCAACAGCGTCAAAGACTGTCCGGTCATGGGGATGCCGTCCATGAGTTCCTCGAATTCGAGTAAAGAGGACCCGGGCCATCCCAGGACACCGGCCTCCTTGCGTCCCAGCGGATGATCACTGTCAATGGGCATTGCAAAAGTTCTGTCGCTGATAACACAAATCCCCCCCTTTTGACCCATCTCCCGATATCGTTTCAGGACCTTGTTGGTTTCGACGGAAGTCCCGAGCCCCGCGGTCATTCTCCGCGTCCACATACGGCCGCGATACCCGTCCGGGTGATACCCCCTGGTGTACGGGTATGACCCGGGATCGCCCAAATCCCTATCGTAGTTCAGGCTTTCAACATCTGCCGGTGTATATACGGGCTTTATCGGATGTCCGTAATCCGTCTCTCGTTTCATCTTACTCTCCTTTTATTCACCTTTTTTGACGGAATGACGTGCGAATTCATACTAGAGCCATCGTTTGCGTCTCCTGTACGATTTAATGTTGAGGTAAGCGCTAAATGTGTCCGCCGCGGCTCTTCCCAAATAAAACTCCCTCACGTCCGGATTTTCCCGCAGATCGCCTGCCGCGCCTTCCAGAACGATGCGCCCGTTTTCCATGACATATCCGAAGTGGGCTATTCGAAGGGCCATATTCGCGTTTTGCTCAACGAGCACCACTGTGGTCCCCCGCTCTTCGTTGATCCTCTCGATAATTTCAAAGATGCTCCTGACCATTAAGGGGGCCAAACCAAGGGATGGCTCATCCAGTAGAAGCAGTAGCGGATGCGCCATCAACGCTCTCCCCATGACCAGCATCTGAAGCTCGCCGCCGCTGCAATAGCCGGCCAGGCGGTTCTTGCGTGATGCCAGAGGAGGAAAATAATTGTAAATCAGTTCCAGATCTTGCCTGTATGGCTTTCCCCACCGGGTTGCGGTTCCGACCCTGAGATTTTCTTCAATGGTGAGGTATTGGAAAGGCTGACGACCTTCAAGCACTTGGATAATCCCTCTTCGGGTAATCTCTTCCGGAGAAGAATTTTCAATCGGCCTGCCGTGAAAATGGACGGTTCCTTCCGTTACCTTACCGTTCTCGGGCTTGAGCAGGCCTGAAACGGCTTTGAGGGTCGTCGTTTTGCCGGCACCGTTGGTTCCCAGCAACGATACGATCCGGCCCTTGGGCACTTTTAGGGACACGCCTTTGAGGACCTGGATCACATCCGAGTAGACCACGCTGATATTATTGAGCTCCAGTAGTATTGATTCGTCCATGATCACCTCAGTAAGAGAACGGCCATAAACGGAAGCTCGAACGAACAATTCGCCAAACCTCCGCCAATCCGCGCGGCTCGAGGATAATGAAGGCCACAATTGCTCCTCCGAACACAAACTCTCGAAGCGGGGCTATCGTAAGAGCCCACTCCTTGAACCCCTCCATATTCATCACAATGGTAGTGAGAGTACTCAACCCTTCATTGAGCAGTGTTATGAAGACTGCGCCGAAAACAGAGCCGGCGATGCTGCCGAGCCCTCCGATGATAACCATGGCGATGTAATCGATGGAGAGGGACATGGTAAACGGCTCCGGTGTGATGCTTCCTACGTACAGCGCCCAGAGCCCTCCGGCGAAGCCTGCGTAAAAAGAACTGATGGCGAAGGAAAGCAGCTTATAACGGAATACCGGGATGCCCATTCCCTCCGCGGCACGATCATTGTCCCTTATGGCAACAAATGCCCTTCCGAACCGGGTGCGGACGATGTTCACCGCTACCCATATCGACACAACCAAGCAGGAACAGACGATGAAGAAGAACGTCAAATCATTCCTGACGTTCATCCCCAGAAACGTCGTCCCGGGAAGTACGATACCTTCGGCGCCGCCGGTGAGCTGATCCCAGTGTACGAACAAGTACTGGATGATGAACTGGCCGGCCAGAGTGGCAATGGTGAGATAAAGATGCTTCAATCTGGCCGACGGAATACCGAAGACCATCCCCACCATCGCGGTGACCACTCCCGCAGACAACACGGCAAGCCAGAAAGGAAAGCCCAGGCGAGCAACTAAAATGGCCGCGGTATAGGCCCCGACCCCGAAAAAGGCGCCGTGCCCCAGTGAGATCAGGCCGGTGTAACCTATCAGCAGGTTCAGGCCTACTGCAGCGATTGCCGCAATAGCTATGTGATTGAGAATGTAGAGGACGTAGGCGCCGCTGACCAACGGTACCACTCCAAACAGAAGTGCAAGCCCGACGATCACCCAAACTCGGCCGAAATCAGTCTCGAACAGGGCGAACTCTTCCTCGTACGTCTCCCTGAAATTGCCGCAGGGATGAAATATTAGCCTTCGCATATTTGCCTCTCCTTCTTAAGAGTTGGACTGAGAAGGTGATTTCGGCCGTTTCGCTCGCAAGCAACCGTTATCCTGCTCCACCAACGGGACAAGGTCTTACCCTTTGTCTCCCCCTGATGGAAGGAGATGGGGAAAGGGTGTTCTCAACTACATTGCCGGATATCCTGCCAATTCCCATGAGGGGCTGATCAAGCGAACGCCCTACGTTAGACCCGCTCGATCTCGGCACGTCCGAAGAGACCGTAGGGCTTCAACAAGAGAATGAACACCAACACGATGTAAGGGACGACCTCTCGAAGAGATGTGGAAATGTATCCTGCCGTCAGGGTCTCGATCAATCCTATGATGATTCCGCCGACAATTGCGCCGCCGATACTCTCCAGCCCTCCGAGGATGACGACCGGGAACACCCTTAGCCCAATACTGCTCAGCTCATGCACATTTATTCCGTTGATCATGCCCAGGATGATTCCGCTCATCGCGCAGACAACGGCGGCTATGCTCCAAGAAAATGCGAAAACCCGTCTCACGTGCACCCCCAGGGAAAGCGCGGCGGTCTGGTTGTCCGCGACGGATCGCATATAGATCCCCAGAGAAGAATATTTAAAGAACAGCCCGAACAGCACGAGGAACATAATCGCGACGATTAGTGCCATTGTGTAGGCGGGAGAGACGTACACCGGCCCTAAATGAACCCCTAAGCTCTGAGGAAGGAATCTGGGATAACTGTGGAGATTCCCTCCAAAAACGAATAAGAGCAATCCCTTGAACATGGTGGCCAGGCCGACGGTCAGCATGATGACTTGAATGAGCGCCTCTCCTATGAGCGGCCGCAGGAAAAGCCGCTCTATGATGAATCCCAGAGCGAAGCTTGCCGTGAGGGTGACCACAAATGCCACTGGAATTGGGAGACCGGCCCAGGACGACAGCACCAAGAACAGGAAGGCTCCGAAAGCCAGGAGTTCACCGTGGGCGAAGTTCAGCACGCTGCTCGATTTGAATATCATTACAAAACCCAAGGCGGCCAAAGCGTACAGAAGGCCGATGCACATGCCCTGAATCAAGAAGTGCAGCAGCATTGTCATTTGGACTTTACCTCCTCTATGATCAGGACTTTCACCGTGGTTTCAATCGTGCCGATTTGTCCGTCTCTGTAACGCACCTCTCCCTTAACTTTTACTTGGTCTTGATCAGTGTACATCGACCGGATCAGGGAGGCGTACCGCTCGAAAACAAAATGTCTGCGGACCTTGCCGGTCCGGGTGAGTTCCCCGTCGTCCGCGTCCAGCAGCTTGTACAAAAGCACCATCTTGCGTATCTTCATGGGATCCGGCAATTGGCAATTCACCTCGCGAATCTCCCTCATAATCAGATTCTGAACTGCGGATTGCTGAGACAGATCCGTGTATGTGGTATACGGAATCATGAGATCCTCCGCCCAGCTGCCGACATTGCCCATGTCTATGTTGATCATGGCGGTGATATATGGCTCGCCTTCCCCGAAGATCACCACTTCCTTTATGTAGGGGCTGAACTTCAAACGCGTCTCGATGAAATCCGGGGAGAACGCTTCTCCAACCCTGGTCCGCATGATGTCTTGCTTTCTTCCGATGATGATGAGATGACCGTCCTCATCGATGTAGCCTGCATCTCCGGTGCGCAGCCAGCCCTCGTCAAAGGCGGCTTCAGTCGCTTCCGGATTGTCGAAATAGCCCATGAACGCCGTAGGACTCCATACGAGAACTTCCTGGTCTTCGGCAATCTTCACCCGGATCCCGGGCAGCGGCTTGCCGACGGTCTCGAGCTTCACTTCTTCATCCGGCTGAACCTGAAAAATACCGCAGCTCTCCGTGAGACCGTAGCACTGCTTCAAATTGAGACCCTTCGCCCTAAAAAAACCTATAACATCCGGACTGATGGGGTGGCCGCCGGTGAGGGCCGCTTTGAATCGGGAGCAGCCAACCCGGTCAAGAAGCGGTCGATTTACCGCCACGGAAGCAAACATGTCCATGACCTTGAGATACAATGGGATTGGTCTATTTCCCGCTTTCCGTTCGACCACCGAACGGCCGATATGTTTGGAAAACTGAAACAGCTTTCGTTTGATGAACCCTGAGTCGGCGATTTTGACCCTGATCTTGGAAGCCAGGTCCTCCCAGAACCGGGACGCCGTGATGAGGATGGCCGGTCCGATTTCTCTGAAGTCGTCGGCAAGGGTGTCTTCGGTCTCGGCAAAATTCATCGTCATTCCACAGCACAGCGTTACTCCGACGCCAAAGAATTGATCCACTATCCATGCAGGCGGAGTGATGGAGATCCAGTTATCACCCTCGGAAATTGGGGCGACTTTCGGCCACATCCGTCCCATCTCGGTAAAGTTGCGATGACTGAGCATGGCAAGCTTCGGCACTCCGGTGGTCCCGGAAGTGAGGGTCATAATGGCGACATCATCGGGGTGTCCCTTCCAGAGTTCCTCCTCAAATCCGGACTCCCCCTCTGCTCCCGGATCGCGGAAGGTCTCGAGAAGCTCCCGGAAACCGATCAGCCAAGGATGATCCGCATAGGTGCGCATTCCAGTGGGGTCCATGTAGATGACTTTTCGCACGGACGGCAGTTCCCCGCGATATTCCAGCAATTTGTCCACCTGCTCCTGATCCTGAGCAATGACGTAGGAAGCCTCGATGCGCTGGAGTGTGCCCGCTATTTCATCGGGCGCCGAGGTGGTGAACAGGTTGACGGTCACCGCCCCCAGAGCCTGGGAAGCAAGCTCACTGAAGAGCCATTCCGGCTCGTTCCCGCTAATTATGCCAACCCGCTCTCCACGCTTGAGACCAAGTGAAAGAAGACCAATTGCCGTCCTCCTGGTATAGTCCAGGTAATCCTTCCACGTCAGCGCCTCCCAAATACCGAGCGACTTCTTACGGATGGCCTTTCTGGAGGCCCCCAAGCGCTCGGCCTGTTTGGCCAGGATCTGGGGAAGCGTCAACTCGGACAGGGACGAGCTAAAGTCGGCGCCATGACTATTTTGCGGCGACACTCTCATGGAGTGAATTCTCCTCTTCTTCGCAATCACCCAGATATGCCGTGATCACCGCGGGATGATTGAGGATTTCTCGTGGTGCCCCCTCGGCGATCTTCTGTCCGAAGTCGAGCACTACAATTCGCTGTGAAATGCTCATCACGATGGACATATCGTGCTCCACCAACAGCATGGTCTGCCCCCACCCCTGATTCAGTTCCAGGAGGAAACGTACCATGTCCTCTTTCTCTTCCATGGTCATACCCGCAAAGGGCTCGTCCAGGACAAGCAGCTTAGGCTCGAGGGCCAAAGCTCTGCCCAGTTCCACCCGCTTTTGCATGCCATACGGTAGGGAACCGACGCTCTGCTTGCGAACGGAATGCATCTCGAGAAAATCGATCAACTCCTCCAAGAGCCGCCGGTGCCGCACCTCCTCATTTCGTACCGATCCGGAGAATATCGATGCCCTTCCCAACCCGTACGTGCAGAAAAGGTGACGGGCAAGCATCATGTTGGAAAGAACTGTCATGCCGGGGAAGAGCTCGATATTCTGGAATGTTCTTCCGATACCTTGTCTCGTGATCTCATGAGGGCGCCATCCCTTCACGTCGGTCCCATTAAAGATAATGGATCCGTGCCGTGCTCTGTAGTAGCCTGTGATGCAGTTGAGCATGCTGGTTTTTCCGGCGCCGTTCGGTCCGATGAGACTCACCAGCTCGCCGTTCCCAACCGAGAGATCCACATTTGTCAGTGCGCTCAGGCCGCCGAATCTGAGAGAAAGACCTTTAACCTGCAGATCGGCCTTTCGTTCGCCGCCCCGATCACACGAGAAGATGCTGGGACGCCCCCGAAACGTCTTCATTCTACTTTCCCTTCAACAGCCTGAGTTCGCCTTTGCCCGGGGCAAAAAAATTGGTCAGCGGTGTAAACGACCCGTTCTCATGCACCTGCACGATCCTGCCCACGAATGACCCTTGGTGATTGTCTTTGGAATAGGTGACGTTCGGCACCACACCGCCGAAATCCTCATCCTTGAACGATTCCAAAGCCTGGTTCATGGTCCCCGACACGACCTTGCCGAACTTCTCCTTGGCCCGTTCCGCAGCCCGGGTCATGATCATTCCTACGGCGACACCTTCCCAATAGGACAGATCGTACCGATCCACACTCTTGTAACGTTGAATCAGATCTTCAATCAGCTTGACCCCGGGAGTGCCGTCACCCGGGAGGCACCCTACGAACTGCATCTTCAACCTGTCGCCCATGACGCCTTTAACGGGACCGAAGAAGTCCGGATCCGTGGCCGTCCAGGTTCCTATGAACGGCGATTTGAACCCGATCCGCTCGGATGCTTCAAGCGTCGAAATCATGTTCGCACCGAGAATCTGGGTGAATACGTATTCCGCGCCTGCCTGCTTGAGTTTCAGCAGTTCCGTGGTCAGATCTATCGTTTTCGCAGGAAACTGCTCGATGCCGACGATCTGTATTCCGTGCTTCTCCGCAAATTGTCTGGACGGTTCGTGAATGGATTTTCCGTAGGCGTTGTCAAGAGTGAGAAGACCCACCTTAGGCTTGTCTTTGCCCTTATGAATGGCTTTGATGTACTCCAGTACGGCGTACGAATCGAGAACGTAGGCGCCGAAGGGCAAGTACATGTAGTCTATGGGAGGTTGGAGAATCTCCTGACCCGTGGAAAAGTTAATTGTAGGAACCTTGTACTGACTGATGATCGGCTTTACCTGAATTCCCAGGCCCGTGTCCCATGTGGCGATCATCACCATGCCGTCCTCGCAGAATTTCTTGACATGCTTGATTCCTTCGGCGACTTTGTATGCGTGATCAGCGACCGTAAGATCGATCTTGGAACCCGCCGCACCTCCTTTAACCTCATTTACATACCGTATGTAATCTTGAAGTCCCTTTGCATGGTACTTGCCCCAGCTGGAAATAGGACCCGTAAGATTTATCACCGCACCCATCTTTATTGGCTCTTCTCCACCGAATGCCTGAATACCGGGTGTGATGACAATGAGACACAAGAAGAAACCCAAGAAACGCTTCATTGATCGTCCTCCTTTTTTGGACTCGCATGGTGAACCGAATGTGGACTGCTGATTGCCTCCGTAGCTTCTCCCGGCCGTACCGGGACCGGTCCCCTCCGGACTTTGGGCAAAGCACGACCCTTTGCAATGCCGCAGAGCCATGCTTGAGGGGGAGCGGGCGCCGCGGCGCCTTAGCCGTTTCGACGACGTCCGGCATGCATGTGTGTCAACAATGATCTATCGGCAAGTTCCCGTCTATTTCAGAAGACACCCTCCGGAACACATATTTTGGTGAAGTGGCCGCAACTCGTGTCGTTAAGGTCTTTTCCGCTTCTTCCCGCTTGACGGGCATTCAGAGCGGTTTTCGGAAAGGATCACGCCGTGTAGGAAAGTATCGGTGACGATGTCGGCGAGCCCCTGAGGCGTAACAGGACCTTTAGGGTTGTACCAGACATAGATCCAATTACACATTCCAAAAAGAGTAAAGGTGAGAACCGTTAGGCGCTCCTTACTGATGTCGCCTTCGAATATCTTTGCCAGGGCGCCCGCTACTATGTTGAAGTAGACTTGTTCCTTTTCCGCAATTGACTTGAAGTACTTGGCGGGCAGGCAATGAGCGTCGTGCATAAGCGTCTTGGCCAGCGCGGTGTGATCGCAATAAAACCCGATGTGCCGTCGTATAATGTACCTGATCTTATCGAGCGGCTCCGGAACAGCACTAAGGTCATCCTCCAGGTCGGACAGGATAATGTCCATGTAATCATTCAAGATGAAGAAGAGCAGCTCACTCTTGCTGGAGAAATAGTGATATATCGCTCCCTTACTTACCTTGGCTGCGGCCGTGATATCTTCAAGGCTGGTTTCTATATACCCTTTCTCATTAAATAACCTTGCGGCGGCTTTTCCAAGGGTTGCCGCTTTCTTGCGCGCCTTTTCCTCGAGTTGTGTCGATCTGGCCTTAGCTTCCGGGCGAACAGTTTTCTTCATAGTGCATTCCCGCGGGTTCGACGGCACCGCTTCTCGGCCAATGTGCAGCGTGAATCATAATTTCTTCGGGCCGCCTTGGTTCATTTAAGCGACCGGTCGGTCGCAAACCGACTAACCGGTATGTTCTCAGATCAGGGAGACCGTGTCAAGAAAAAAGAACATATGAATATTCAACCTGTTATACGCACAGCCTGATGAGTGACCGGTCAACGATACCGTCAAATGCAACAATTCGCGCAGCACGCCCCCCTGTGTCGGAAGCGGTTGACCTTGGGAAATCACCAAAGAGAACCGGGCCTAATGGCTACATCTGGTTTTGCGCGATGAACGGATCCGTGTTGTGGTGCTTGGGGGGGGGGATGTCTCGTCAGTCGCGAGTCGTGTCCCGGCGCCGCGCACATTGCGTCGAGCCCGGCGAGGCGCGCTGTTGCATCTTCCTTGCCGGAGCAGGATATCTGGTGACATACCTAACATTTTTATAGAGAATCATGTAACTTCTCAATAAGTCCGGGCCATTTCCCCCCTCTTATCCCCCCGCAAGCGGGGGGAAGCGCTCCCTCCCTGCTTGCGGGGAGGGTCGGGGAGGGGAATTCTTGGAATTCGCCCGGGGTTTTTGAGAAGTTACAGAATCATGAGATCTTCTAGCAGCATGACAGAATGGCTCGTCTGTCGCGCAGAGTCGTCCCCGGATATCTGCATCACTTCACGCAGCGTGGTGACCGGTCTATGAAGGTGTTTCATGAAGAATCGGATCGTCGGGAGTATCTTGGACTGCCGGCAGGAGAAATCCCCCGGCACTGAGATGCAGCGTTTGTGGCACAGGGCGAGAAGATTACAGGTCGTGACCTGAGCACAGGAATACCCGGAAGTCCTCGTAAGCGTCCATCCTAGAAAAAACGAGTTGTATGTCCCCGGATATCTGATTCAAGATCGTAGGTCTGCATGACACCGAGCATCACGGTCCC
>JAZDHD010000195.1:0-5140 GCA_043806215.1 Pseudomonadota bacterium
GACCTCTTGAGATTGCCACGCCCTCCCAAAGCCTCGGGCTCGCAATGACAAATTGCGGGATGTCATTGCGAGGAGCGCAGCGACGAAGCAATCTCGGCGCGAAAAATTCGTGACCGTATTTACGCCACAGAACACTTAGCCAACGGCTACCTCCACCTGCGCGACGTACATCTTCGCGCAGACGCTCCTTTACTTCTTCGTCGGAAGGGGTCTCGAAGAACATCTCGAGAGCTTCGCGAAGGTTTTCCCGGGCTTGTTCCACTGAATTTCCTTGGCCGGCAATGTCCAGATCCGGACATAGGGCCACGTACCAGTCATCTTCCCGTCTATTTTGGCAGTAAGTTGTCTCCTTATATCGGCCCCTTATGGATTCACCAGGATTCCTGAAAACGATACTCTGCGGTCGGACCCCTTTTTAGCACAGTTGACGCAGGACTCCGAATGCTTCTGACCTGCCGCTGTTCACTGCACGGATCAGGGTTCGAATCCGAAGCCAACGGTCCACGACCTTCGGTACTGCCGGCACGAATGCTATCCGGAGAAGGCTACAGCAAAGAGCTTCGCGGGAAACGCATTTCCGTTCAGAAGATCCTTGTGCGAATCCTTGATGACGTGAAACAGCCCCAGTCGCGGTTCCAGGTCCGGGCCTTCCTCAAGCCGGAGGGCAGCATCCCTTACCGCGACTCAGTGACGCGATGCTGGCGAACGGCGGCGGAAGCCGTGTGCTTCGATCCCAGACCGACGGTCCGCGACCTCCGGCACTTCAGGTTGACGAATGCCGTGCGGAGAAGGGTGTATCCGCACGCTGCCGACGCCATCTGGGGGCACGGGGACAAGAAGAAATCCTTACAGAGTCTCTACCTCACTCTCAGCGACGAGGATCTGATCAAGGCCATTGACATGATGAAGTTCGATACAGGTGAGGCGGAGATAAGGGTGAAAAAGTGAACCTCACCGGTAGGGCTGAGCGAGTGCCGCCTTCCATGAATCAACCAGAGAGCCCCCGAATCTGAAGAAAGACCCGCTTTATTCAAAGAACCTCAAGAGCCGTCAAGAAATCTTCCCTACGCATACCTGCCTGCGTAAGTGTGGTACGCAGAGTTGAACCCTTGATTCTGCGGTGATTGGGTATGGTCATCGGTGTCCGCGTCCCATCCTCATTCTCACGCAGCAAGGCAACGTGGTTACCTCTTCGCACAAGCTGGAACCCCAGACGCTCCATAGCTCTTATGACGTTCTCCAGGGGGACGTCCACTGGAAACTTGGCACTCACACAGCGACTCCTGTTTCGGCGATGAAAACTTCCAACGCCGAGGACGCCTCATCAAGAACCTCCGGACCGAAGGTTTCGATGTGAAATCCCATAGCAGATTTCACATCATGCAGCGCTTCTTCATAGGTGTTGCCCTCGCCGATGACGACGCCTTTCAATCCGATGGGATAGGCAACATAACCGTCTGAGTGCTTCTCCACGACAATCTTGAAGCTCTTGATCATCTTGAACTCCACGGCACGCATGTCGATGTAGGGCGGCTACGACCACTTGGTGCTCATCCTGACCCATGAACTAGTCGCTGTCAAGAAGCAGAGCCGGCTATGCCTCTGACTGTTCTTGCAGATGATCCCACGGTAGCGGCACGCCGGACTTCCCTACGACGACTCCCTGACGATTCCGGATGAAGACGGGGTACGCGCGTTGGGTTTCTATCCCAGACCGACGGTCCACGACCTTCGACACTGTAGGTTGAGGAATGCCGGGATCTCCCGGGGACATACACCTGATTTTGCTGGGATATCCGGAAGCATACAAACTTTCTTCTAAGATGGACGCTTGCGAGGTCTTTCGGGTTTTCCTTTGCTCAGGTCCCGACCGGTGATCTTGTCGACCCTTGCCGCAACCACTGCATCTCCGGCCGGGCGACCGGTCCGTGTCCGTTTTCGGAGTGTGCTCAACCGACCGTCGTCAGGGGAGAGCAGCAATCGCTCCCAATCCTCGACAAGTCCCGGCAGGGTTCGATCGGTTACCAGGGGATCATGTTCGGCAATCCCCATGTGAAATCGCGCACTCGACCAGGGATAATCCCATGGAACGCTCACCAAGCCGGCTCGCACCATCAGGTGAAACACATTCATAGACCGAACACCACGCTGCGTGACGTGATGAGGATAACCGGGAACCACTATGCGCGATAGACGAGCCATTGGGTCATGCTGCATGAGAATCTCATGACTGTCAATCAAAACCTGGTGTATGTCCCCAGATATCCCCAGATATCCCCCGAGATCTCGAGTACGCCTGCGTAGCACTATTCCGACATTCCCGGAAAAACGTATGCGGTTCGTGGTACTGGGAGTTATCGCAAGACCTGGAACAACTCACTTACAGCAATCTCGAATCCTGGGATAACATCCTCGCCGGTGAGCATATTCTTGGCGGTCAATATCAACTCTGAACTGTCGGGCCGAAGGACTGTCACGGTTCGATCATCAGGAACGACAAGCCATACGAGGCGTGAGCCGGACTCGAAGTAGTCGAGGGCCTTCTTCTTCATGGCTTGAAGGGCATTCGACGGGGACAGGATTTCGATTGCCAGGTCAGGCGCACCATGGAGGAAGCCCTTTGGATCTCGGGTCATGTCGTCGAGACGATCCATATTCACGAATGAGATGTCAGGGGACCGGAAATTGCCGTTGTGCATCCAATACCCCAAACCCGATTGGTAGACGCGCCCCAAGTGGTGTCGTCTCACGAAGGGTATCAGGTGATCGTTCAGCGAATAAATCACGTCTTCATGTTCACGGCCGGCAGATACCACGACAAGCTCTCCTTCAACGAGTTCATATTTACCCGGTACGTCGGGTAGGCGCATAATCTGAGCTTCTGTCCATTGTTCAGTCACAGGTTCCATGATAGGGGCCTCCTTGGTTGCTGCAACCATAATATCGTTGTAACTCCCTTACCGTCAACCCCATCAGAGCCTCATACGATTCGCTTCCGGCTATATACCCTTCATCGGCACCCGCGGCCGCTCAGATTCGGATATCTGGGATATCTGGGGACATACAAGGGGTTTTTCTAGGGATATCTGGGGACATACAAGGGGTTTTTCTAAGATGGACGCTTGCGAGGTCTCCCGGGTTTTCCTTTGCTCAGGTCCCGAGCGGTGATCTTCTCGACCCTTGCCAGAAACACTGCATCTCCGGCCGGGCGACCGGTCCGTGTCCGTTTTCGGAGTGTGCTCGACCGACCGTCGTCACGGGAGAGCAGCAATCGCTCCCAATTTTCGACAAGTGCCGGCAGGGTTCGATCTGTGACAGGCGGGTCGTGCACTGTAATCCCCATGTGAAATCGCGCACTCGACAAGTCCTATTTGTTCCTTCTCGTACCAGTTGAAGGCCACCTCGACATCAAGGTCTGCGCCGGGTCCGGCTATTAACCGATACTTGGTCACGGTTTGTTCGTCGCAAGCCGATCCAGGACCTCACAGGCCGGTCGTCGTCGGGTGGGATCTCGACGATATTCAGCAAGACGCTCCTCAGCAAGGGCTAGATGTGACTCGGGAACCGGAATTTCACCCGGCTTTTCGGCGATACGGTCCCAGAGCCCCTGCAGATAGCGAATCTGCTGGGCCTTTGACAGGTCATTGAAACCAGGCGGATCGGGAATTGATGCAGTCTCCATATTCTTACCTCGACCCGAGTTTACGGAGTATTGCCTCGTTTCGCAACTTAAGTTGCCGCTATGCCGGTTATCTCACTACATGGGCCAAAAGTCTTCGTTGACAATCTGATCGAATGAGTAAGGGCAAGACCCCAAGAAGATCTTCCTACCGACTCCCATTTCTCTTGCAGCCTGGTCGACGGCAAAGCGATAGCTCTTCTCAATACTCGAGTCCATGTCATGCCTCAAGCTGGGGCTCTCGTCCAGCAGCAGCAGGATTTCCCTACGTTGGGTAACAATGGTACTGACCCAACTACTACTGCGTCTCTCCGGTTGATGCCGCCATTTGAGCAAGTGTGCGAGCAATACTGCGAGACGATTGACCAGTTCCCGTTTTTGGCTCTTTCCCATACTCTCCAATTCTTCGGCAATATTCTCCACGTCAATCTCGGATAACTTCCCCTGCCGTATGAGTTCGGCATTGCGCTTCGCCCACGCATGAAAATCCTGATCATGGGTCACTGGTTCCATAGTGTGACGCCTCCTGCTGAGATCATGGCAAACCGATTATTGATCAAAGAATCGAGTCTCACCTTCGAACCATTTGATCATAACGTTAGCATATTGAATATGTCTGCGGCGGGCAAGAGAATAATACTTGCGTGGATATCCGGGGACATACACCGGTTTTTCTAAGATGGACGCTTGCGAGGTCCTCCGGGTCTTCCTTTGCTCAGGTCCCGACCGGTGATCTTCTCGACCCTTGCCACAAACACGGCATCTCCGGCCGGGCGACCGGTCCGTGGATTTCGGGGGACATCATACTTAGTTTGCTGGAACGTTCGTTGAGCCTTTCCGGCCATCTTTTTGATGCCACCTCGTTCTGACCTGGACCTGCCCCAGCTCGGTGATGAAGTCATCATCGCCCAACGGTCTGCCCTTGCGGTGGTGCCGCCCAAGCATTTCGGACTCGGTATCCGAACACTCGGTCGCAAGTGAGAACACTGGTACCCGAATCCCGGTTCTGCTAGAGGGCGAGACGCTCTTCGAGTCGTTGCTCTTATCGGACCGGCAACGAGTTGACAATACCATGGATGCTTTTCAGGATTACGAATTACCTGTGGTGTCCCAGGAACTCCCCGGAATCCCTATCACCATTGAAGAGCGATCTACAAGTCGTGAGGAGTCAGCCCGGTCTGCCGAGCAATACGTGACAGCATCCGCCGCCGACCTCTTCGTCATCGTGAAACGCAAACACCGTGTCCGGCCAACCTGAGCGGGACAGGATGCGATGTGAGCCGTAAGAGCGCTTAATCTGCCACCCGATGCGCAAGAGATCTGCGAGAACACGTCTTGCCTTTGTGGACGGCCACGTACTCATGCCGCGGCGAACCTGATGTTCAGTAGGTCCGGTGTCTGTTCACCGTGCTCGATTCTGTCGGCCAAGACGCGTAGCGCCAATGCCTGGACACGACTGAT
>JAZDHD010000196.1:0-26538 GCA_043806215.1 Pseudomonadota bacterium
GCCGTAGGGGTAGGCCCCCGTGCCTACCCTGGGCGGCCACAGGGGGCCGCCCCTACGGGAGGGCGTGGCAATCTCAGCCTTTCATGAAGCATTGAGATTGCTTTCCCGCGTTCTGCGCGGGACTGCGCTCCTCGCAATGACATGAGCGACCGGCGGGAGTGTTGAGGAACTGGGTTAGGATCACCGCGGATTTCAATGACCGTCACTAAAACTCCTCGCTACCGAGCGGTCTGCCGGAATAAAAAACCTCCACCGCACCGACTGCGTATTCCATCGGCGTGGTTGCTCATCAAACACAGTGTAGGGATCTGAACATCGAATCGCTTGACTGCATCTTCCAACAGATCGCAGAAACGAAGCCGGTCCGACCCGTCAGAGTAATATCCCGGCCGCCGTTCCCGCGGAGCATCACCCGATACACAGCGCCGGGACAGTGAATGCGTGCTCTCCGTGCCATGAGCCTACCATACAGTCAAATGCCGATACATCGAGCCTGCCCCGGCACGACATACCCGTTACCCGAAGCCACGATTTCATCAGATCGCGCAAGCTTGTGTGTAGGACCGCCTTCCATCGACGACGGCAGCGGGCCGGGATCTCTGCAAGAGAACTCATGGAGTGGATATTGTGGCGCTACTACGACCGGCCGAAGCTGTCCTTTGAAGACGATTGACTTCCAAACTGCAAACCTGGAAGACACCTACCAGAATGACGGCTTATAGAGGGATGTTCCAGGAATCGGGTCCGGCAATTGGCTTACACGTAACAGGCCTTGCCTTATTCGTTTGACAAAAGTGGCATGGCAAAGTAATTCTCGGGACTGCTGGTTCTTGTGCGGAGTAATCACTCCAATCATCTTGCCATGATGCACCCGGACGAGACGCAGGGCCTCTGCAAGGTCACTGTCGTTGGACACGAGCACCGCGCAGTCGTAGAGACCCAACCAAGCGTCATTCAAGAGGTGAACGGCCAGGTTGACGTCGGAACCCTTCTCTTCAACACTCAGGATCTTAACGCGGTCACCCTGATTACCCGCATTTGCCGGCTGTGCCCATTTGGTGCGGCTCAGGAAATTGCCGTAGTAAACTTCGAACTGTGGGATCTGATGCTGAAGTGCACGTATGTAGGTTTGTTGACGGATGCTTTTTTGTGGGTCGGCGATAGTCGGGTTGACGAGGGCAGTGAAGTACTTGATTTTGAGGATTTCGTGATGCGTTTGAAGAAGCTTCTTGAATAGTTCCAGGAAATCAAACCACTTGTAAGGGGTTCCCTTCACGGCTCCATAATAGAAATTGAACCCGTCCACATAGATGTACGTCCGCACAAACAACGGCTCCCAGAAATAAGCAGGGGCCCCTCACGAGGCCCCGCGCCCCATCGTCGAAACGGTGGGGGGAATTACTGTTCCTACTATAGTGTGACATCTTATGATCTGTCAAGTTCTACCCAACCGGATCGTCGACTCGCGCTGCGGTCAGGACGCCCAAATCGTCCGTCAATCCTACGAACGGAACGAAATCGGGGATCGCATCCAACGGAAATATGAAATACCCCAGGGCTCCGATGATGACCGTCTTGGCCCAAGTCGGCACATTCGGCTCGTTGAGTGTGTAGTACAGCGTCAACGCGTGTTTCAGTCCGCCCTTTCCCAACTTCTTGGCGCGTCCTTTGAGACGAGACCAGAAGTCGCTCTCGGAATAGTGTTTCCGGAACCTTCCGTACTTGTTGGTGAAATCATCACTGCTTGAAGCCATGGGATCAATCCTTTCGTGAAGCTGTGGATCCGACCTTACCCAATGATCCAAATCTCCCCGCGGGAAGCAACCGGGAAGCACACTCGAAATATCTGTCATTATCTCCGACAATGGCTATAATTGCCGACAATGGCAGAGAAGACAACCCCGAATACGGCCGAACTCTTCAGACCGGAAAACCGACGAATAGACATGACACGTTTCAAGCACAATAACAAATGCTTGTACTCCGACCTCGGGGTTGTGCCGTTACCCGGGGCGGAAAGACTCATGTCCGCCGCACGGGACCGGCGGTTGAGCGGGGACATCCCCGATCTGGTGCTCTTCATGGCACACCCGCCGACTATTGCTCTGGGATTACGTGACCGTTCCGAGGAACACCCCAGGGACCTGTTTGTAAGCCCGCAAAAACTGAAAGAGGAAGGGATCGCACTCGTCAAGTCCGTAAGGGGAGGAGGCATTACATACCATTGGCCCGGTCAGGTCGTGTGTTATCCGGTCCTTTTACTGAAGCCCGAAGAGCGTGATGTTCCGGCTCACATGAATCGTTTGGAAGAGGTCGGCATCCGTACACTACGAGAATACGGCGTAAACGTCTCCCGGAGGCGCAACAGTTCGGCCCACGTAGGGTTGTGGATAGGCAACGCCAAGTTCGCCTCCATGGGAATCCGTATCAGCCGATGGGTGACAACCTTCGGCTTCGTGATTAACCTTGAAGGAGACCACAAGCCGTCGGCTTATATACGGCCGTGCGGAATCGACGACGCGGAACTCGAGACGGTGGAGGAGCTTCTCGGGCACGCCCCTCCAAGGTCTCGGATGATGGAAACGATAAGAAAGTATTTTGCCGAGGTATTGGGGAGAACTCTGGAACCGATGCCCCGGAGTCTCGTTCAAGAAATCCGCTCGCCCATTGACATGAGCGATGCACAGATGCCCGAGCAGGATGGACGCAATGAGCACAAATGAATGTATTCAGGTAATCGGTCCCGAAGGCCTGGTTACGGACCGGGAGGCCTTGAAAGGGGTATCCGGGGAGGACATGATGCTGATGTACCGGCACATGGTGTTCCTCCGCTCATGGAATACCAAGGCCCTGAGCCTTCAACGTCAAGGCAGGATGGGAACCATCGCTTCCGTGAGAGGGCAAGAGGCCTCGAACATCGGCATGGGCATGGCGCTGGGTCCGAAGGACTGGTTCCTGCCGTCCTTTCGGGAATTCGGCACGTTGTTTGTAAGAGGCATCGATCCGAAAATGTTGTTCCTCTATTGGGGGGGAGATGAACGCGGCGCTCGTCCGCCGGACGATTCCCGGGTGCTGCCGGTATGCATTACGGTCGGGTCCCATCTCAGTCACGCCGCAGGGATAGCGTGGGGTGCGAAAATCCGGGGTGAGCGGATAGCAGTGATGTCCAGTTCCGGGGACGGCTCCACTTCTCAGGGGGACTTCTACGAGAGCCTCAACTTTGCCGGAGTATTCAAGCTGCCTGTGGTATTCGCGATTCAGAACAACTACTGGGCCATTTCCGTTCCCGTGACACGGCAAACCGCAACCGAAACCCTTTCGGAAAAGGCTTGCGCAGCAGGCATTGAAGGCGCCCGGGTGGACGGCAACGATGTGGTCGCCGTGTACCTCACTGTTAAGCGACTCTTGGATCAGGCCAGATCCGACTACCGGCCGTCATTGGTTGAGCTTGTCACCTACCGGATGGGCGACCATACCACCTCGGACGATGCGAGCCGCTATCGGACCCAGGAAATGGTGGCTCCGTGGGAAAAGAAAGACCCCATTGACCGAATACGCAAGTACTTGATTGCCGAGAACGGTTGGACCGATGAAAAGGACGCGAAACTCGTGACGGAGGTTGCGGCCGAGATCGAACGGATAGTGAGAGACTATGAAGCTTTTCCGCATCCGGAACCAACGGATATTTTCGGCCATATGTATGCGGAACCGCCCTGGCACTTGAAAGAGCAGAAAGAAGAATTGATCCGACACTTGGGACAATCGGCGAGGTGAACCATGGCACGCTTATCGATGATTGAGGCGATCAACGCCACTTTTCATGAGCAGATGGAGAAAGACGACAGAATCGTGGTTATGGGTGAGGACGTTGGGGTGGACGGCGGCGTGTTCAGGGCCACCGTGGGCCTCATCGAGAAATTCGGTACGGAACGGGTGATCGATACCCCGCTGGCCGAGAGTACCATCGTAGGTGCCGCCATCGGAATGGCCATATACGGGATGCGGCCGATTGTCGAGATCCAGTTCGAGGGCTTCATGTTCAAGGCTTTCGACCACATCTACAGCCACGCATCACGGATGCGGCGGAGATCTCAAGGACTCTACGGAGTTCCCCTGGTCGTGCGGGCGCCTTACGGTGCCGGCGTGCGTGCGCTGGAACACCATTCCGACGCCCCCGAGGCTCTGTTTTCGCATATCCCGGGACTCAAGGTAGTGATACCCTCGACCCCGTCGGACGCCAAGGGCCTGTTGACGTCGGCCATTGAAGATCCGGACACGGTCATCTTCCTTGAGCCCAAACGGCTCTACCGGCTTATCAAAGAGGAAGTCCCGGAAGGCGAACATCGGGTACCGCTCGGCAAGGCGCGTCTGGTCCGGGAAGGCAAGGACATCACCATCGTCACGTATGGAGGCATGGTCCCGGTGTGCGAAAAGGCGGCTCAGCACGCGCAAACCGAGGGAGTGGAAGCGGAAGTGTTGGATCTGCGGACCGTGTGGCCCTTTGACGTCGATGCCATAGAAGCTTCGGTGAACAAGACCGGCAGGCTGGTCATCGTCCATGAGGCCCCCCGGTCGGTAAGCATCAGTGCGGAGATAGCGGCAACCGTTGCCGAGCGTTGCCTGCTTTCGCTCTTGGCTCCCATCAAGCGCGTCACCGGATACGACATCGTTCCCCCGTTGGCGAAACTGGAAGATTACAACTACCCGGACGCGGACAGGGTAGTGAGGGCAATCCACGACAGCATGGAGTTTTGAGGGATTGTTCAAGGAGGGTTACCAACCATGAGATACGTATTCAGATTGCCGGACGTGGGAGAAGGGCTTGCCCATGCAGACATCGTGGAGTACCTGGTCAAACCGGGCGACAGGGTGGAAGCAGATCAGATTGTGGTCCGCATCGAGACCGACAAGGCCGTGGTGGAACTGCCCGCTCCGGTGGCCGGAAAAATCGTTGAAATCCCGCTGAAACCTGGAGACACGGCCAATGTTGGAGATCCGCTGGTGATCATCGAGACGGAAGGAGAAGAGGCTCAACCCGCGGCGGCTCCGCAACCCGCGAGGCCTCGTGAGGCGCCCGCGGCAGTGCAAGCTCCGGCTCCTCCCGCCACGGCCGCGACGGAACGTGAACCCGTGAAGGAAGCTCCCAAGGAACCGCCCCGGCGAGTCTTGGCCACGCCTCACACCAGAAAGCTTGCCCGTGAACTCCGCGTGGACATCGATGCGGTCAAGGGAAGCGGACCCCATGGACGCATAACCGACGATGATGTGAAAAGGGCGGCATCCCAGGCGGCACCGCCGGCCCCCAAGGCCCCGACGGCCGCTGCGGTTCAGGCGCCTGCCACGGCGGGCTTTGACTTCGAGAAGTACGGGCCTACCAAGAGGATAGAGTTCAAGGGCGTACGCAAACGCATAGCCGAAGTCATGGTGCGATCCGTTTCCACGATACCGCATGTAACGCATTTCGATGAAGCCGACGTAACCGATCTGCTCGCTGTTGTGGAGCGTGAACGTCCCCTGGCCGAGAGCCGGGGCATCAAGCTCACGATATTGTCGTTTCTCGCCAAGGCGGCAGCCGTGGGACTCCGCGAGTATCCGATAATGAATTCCTCACTGGACGAGGAGACCGGCGAACTCGTCATGAAGGAATACATCCACATCGGCATGGCCACGGATACGGAAGCGGGCCTCATGGTCCCGGTTATACGCGACGTCGACAGGAAATCCATCATGCAGATCGCCTCGGAGATGCAGGAACTGAGCCGAAAGGCCCGGGACAGGAGCATCGACCTGGAAGACCTGAGAGGCGGGAGCTTTACCATCACCAATGTTGGAGCCATAGGCGGCAACTGGGCAACGCCCATTATTCTTCATCCCCAGGTGGCGATTCTGTGCTCCATGCGGGCCAAGCAAAAGCCGGTTGTCCGTGACGGAGAGATCGCAATCCGTACGATCATGCCCTTGACGCTTTCGTTCGATCACAGGGTGCTCGACGGCGCGACAGCAGGTCGATTCACGAACCGTGTGGGGGAGTTGCTGGGAGATCCGATGAGGATGCTGGTGGACATGACGTGAGCAAGGATGCGCTGGACGGTTGAGAATCGAGGAGGAGACAAATGGTCGTAGGAGATTTTGCCCGGGGTACCCAGGTGGCGGTCATCGGTGCCGGTCCCGGCGGCTACGTTGCGGCCATTCGCGCCGCTCAACTGGGCCTGGAAGTAACATTGGTTGAAAGAGAGCTCCTCGGAGGCGTATGCCTCAACTGGGGCTGTATTCCCTCCAAGGCGCTTATTCATGTGGCCGATTTGAAGGCCCAAATCGAACGCGCGGACGCTTTGGGCATCGTCACCTCGGGAGTTTCGGTTGACCTGCCCAAGCTCATGAGCTGGAAGGACGGCGTCGTCGAGAAGCTCCGCAAAGGCGTCGAAAGCCTGATGTCCAAGAACAAGATCGAAGTGGTGTACGGTACTGCACGCTTCACCGGCGACCGGTCTTTTTCCGTAGAGAGCAGCGGCGGGGTGCAACGGTTCGAGTTCGAGAAGTGCATTCTGGCGATGGGCTCGAGTGTCGCGGATCTTCCGGGCATACCGCGGGACGGTGACGTCGTTGTCGATTCAAAGGATGCGCTGTCATTTGATGCCGTTCCGGAGAGGTTGGCCGTGGTTGGTGCAGGCGCGGTGGGACTTGAGCTGGGAACGGTCTATGCCAAGTTGGGAAGCAAGGTGACGATTCTCGAAGGCATGGATAAGTTGTTGCCCATGCTGGATGAACAAATTGCGCGGGTGATGATGAAGGCCCTCAAGGGGTTCGGAATCGACCTCAAACTGGGCGCGCGGGTTCAAGGTCTGAACCGCAAGGACCGGGGGACCGAGGTTCGGTACATTACGGCAAACGGAGAAGAATCTCTGGAAGCGGACAAGATCCTGGCGGCCATAGGGAGATGGCCCAACACCCGCGGCATTGGGTTGGAAAAGGCCGGGGTGAAGCTGGACAAACGCGGTTTTGTGGAGGTGGATTCCCGCATGGAGACGTCGGTGCCCGGCATTTTCGCGATTGGCGACATCGTTGCCGGTCCCATGCTGGCTCACAAGGCTTCATACCAGGGCAAGGTGGCGGCCGAGGTGATTGCCGGCCGGCCGTCGGCATTCGAGGGAGTCGAGGTGCCGGGAGTCATCTTCAGCGATCCGGAAATAGCCGTCGTCGGATTGACCGAGAAACAGGCGGAAGACCTGGGTTACGAGGTCAAGTCCGGAGTCTTCCCCTTCAAGGCCCTTGGGAGGGCCGCAACCATGGGAGATGACGGTGCGGGATTCAGCAAGGTGGTCTCCGACGCGAAGACGGGTACGGTTCTCGGGGTGCACATCGTTGGTCCCCACGCGTCGGATCTCATCGCGGAGGGTTGCCTCGCTGTTGCCTCAGCCTCTCATAGGGACGACTTGACGCTTACCATGCATCCGCATCCCACGCTGCCCGAGAGTATAGAGGAGGCCGCGGAACAAATCGAACATAGAGCGATCCACATCTTCAGCCCCGAACGGTAGGAGACCGACACGCATTTCCGAATTCTCGAAAACTCTCCACGTGTCGATCTCCCCCCTTAGGGTCTGTAACCAAATAAGCCCATCATCTCTCGGGCCCTTCGGTTTGCTGGTATGGCCGTGGGGATCGCCGGCAATCGGGGACATGATCCGATTTTGCGAACGGCGCCAGCCAACCTCGCAAAACTCGGAATCGTGTCCCCCGATTGCTCGACGGGGTCCTTACCAGGAAATGACATATTCGCAGGTGGGATCGCCCTTGGTCACACACCGGGCCTGCTTCACTTGGCCGTTCCTGATGTTGCACATCATGAGGATGCCTTCATAGATACCTTCCGCCAGAGCACAACTGTAACCGGGTGAAGGCGCCTCTATGACCACCATGCCGGGCTCGGCCTTAATGATTTTTCGCTGAATGACATCCGGGCCCCGATGATTCTCCCGGTAGGACTGCACCGAGTATTGGAAGAAATCCAAAGGAGTGGTCAGGGAGGGCGGGAGGCCCGCTCTCTTATGAACGGTCGGGAAGACTTTCCTTCCGATGACCTTGATGGCCGCCCAACCCCGCAGAGAACTCGTGTTATCCACGATAGCCTGGAACACCATTTGAAGCACTTTGGTATCGTACCAGCCATTAGGATCGAGCTGGTCCCACTCCTTGCCGGTCATCTGCCTGACCGACGACAATGCAGCCGTCTTGGCTTCCGGCTTTGTCTCGAGCAGGGAACATGCCAGCATTATAATATTTCCCTTGATTTCGGCCATTGGGATCCTCCTATCACTTGATGTGACCGTACATGAGCCTCAGAAAATACTGTACCGGCGGCAATTGCCCGACAAAAAAGACTGAATCTCCAGCCTTCGACCGACATTTGCGGCAATTGCCGACCGTGCCCCAAGAAGAGGCTGCCATGAAGGATCATGTCTTAGGCCGACTTAGTTCGGGTCCCTCACCACGTTATGACATATTCACAGGTCGAGTCGCCCTTGGCGACACACCGTGACTGCTTCACCCTGCCGTTTCTGATGTCGCACATATTGAGGATGCCTTCAAACACGCCTTCTATGAAACTGCACGTGTAACCCGGTGAAGGCGCTTCCATGACGACCATGCCGGGTTCGGCCTTTATGATTTTCCGTGGAATCACGTCCCGGCCTCGATGATTGTCCAGGAATCCTTGCGCTTCAAACTTGACGAATTCCAACGGAGTCGTGAGATGGGGAGGGAGGCCCACGGTGCTTTGAATAGTGGGGTATACCCTCCTGCCGATAACCTTGATGGCCGCCCAGCCAAGCAGGGGGCTGGTGTTGTCCATGATTGCCTGGAACACCGATTGAAGCACCTTGGTATCGTACCACCCCTCGGGTTCGAGTTCGTTCCACTCCTTGCCGGTTCTCAGCCTCACCGACGATAACGCGGCTGCCTTTGCTTCCGGTTTTGTCTCAAGCAGAGAACATGCCAACGTTACGAATTTCCCTTTGAGTTCGGCCATCGGTATCCTCCTGAAGCTTATTGTGGCTCCACTTGAACCACGGACAATACGGAACATACGTGCCGCCGGGCACCGGCCTGCACGACTTGTGCTTCACCGAGAAGATTAAACTGCCTGCGAGCCATCCGACATTCAGCGGGGCCATTCATTGAGGTCCACAACATCCACCCAAACGAGACAACCTCTTCAGAGCGGCTCTACTCCATAGTAGCATGGCGATCATCACCGAAACAAGTGTGAAATGCCCTTGAAGGCAGTCCCCTACTGTTTGGCGTTCGGACACCTTGGATTGATAAACATGATTTGACATATTCAGGTAGCCTATGGCATGATGCCCTTTGATTTCCATTGGCAGTGAAAAACGGAACCGGACGCGGGATCGCTCGTCGATCCGGGCAAGAAAATGCGCTTTTCCTGCGGTTGTCTGCTTGGTCTTGAGAACCGTCTCCCTCATGGATCGCCGATACTTTGATGGGGAGTCCCGGGGATTATTTCCGTGGATCTCTCGGCTTCGGGACCGCCGGATTTCCCTAAGAAGGGCGTTCGTCATTGTCTGCAATTGAAGGAGGGCTTGTAGAGGATGAAAAATCTGTTCTCCACACGATGGGGTATCATCCTGGTGGGAGCGGTCATCGGAGTGTTGGCCGCTCTACTCCAGAAACTCGGTAATCCCGGCAATATGGGCATATGCGTGGCCTGTTTTGAGCGGGACATTGCCGGCGCATTGGGATTACACCGCGCCGAGGTCGTGCAATACCTGAGACCGGAGATCTTGGGCTTTGTCTTGGGCGCATTTGCCGCATCACTGGTTGTCGGGGAATTCAAGCCTCGCGCAGGATCGAGTCCGTTTGCCCGTTTCCTGCTGGGCATGTGTGCAATGATCGGCGCCCTCGTGTTTCTCGGGTGCCCCTGGAGAGCCCTTTTGCGTCTCGCCGGGGGGGACGGAAACGCGCTGTTCGGAGTGCTCGGACTGGCCGCCGGCGTCGGTATAGGAACCCTGTTCTTCAGATACGGGTACGGCCTGGGGCGTACCTTCAAACAGAGCTGGGGAGTCGGACTGCTCATGCCGATTGTGATGGCCGGGCTTCTCGTGTTGCTGTTCGTGTGTCCTCAGATTCCCGGGGAGCCCAAGAGCGGCGTTCTTTTCTATAGCGTCAAAGGGCCCGGTGCACAGCACGCGGCGCTGGCAATCTCACTCATCGTGGGTCTTGCAGTCGGCGTCATGGCACAGCGGAGTCGTTTCTGCACCATGGGAGCCCTGAGAGACCTGATCCTTTTCAACCACTGGCATCTCTTCTCAGGCTTTTTGGCGCTTCTGGTCTTTGCATGGATCACCAATCTGATCGCGGGTCAATTCCACCCCGGGTTCGTAGGGCAACCGGTGGCCCATACCCAGAGTTTCTGGAACTTCTCGGGAATGCTGGTCGCGGGCCTTGCCTTTGCTCTTGCGGGAGGATGTCCGGGAAGGCAGCTTTTTATGTCCGGCGAGGGTGACGGCGACGCCGGGGTTTTCGTTTTTGGCATGATAACGGGAGCGGCCATTGCGCACAACTTCGGGCTGGCAAGCTCGCCCACCGGCATTGGTCCTCACGGAATGGCCGCGGTTGCCGTCTGCCTGATTGTGTGTCTGTACATCGGTTTCACCAATCTCAAGAATACCGGCAAGTGAGGAGAGTAACAAATGACGGATATTGTTGATGCAAGAGGTTTGTCCTGCCCGCAACCGGTCTTGATGACTCTTCAAAAAATCAAGGAGCTTTCGACGGGACAGGTCGAAATCATCGTGGACAATGAAGTGAGCCGGGAAAACGTCATTCGGGCCGCGACCAACGCCGGATGGCAGCCCGCCGAAGAAAGAGAGGAGAACGAGGAGTTCCACCTCGTGTTCAAGCGTTGAGGAAACTCGTCCGAAAACTATACGAATCCCTGGTGGGGTCGAAAGACGGGAAGCAAGCCTCGGATCGAGGCCTTTCATCGCGAGGGATTCTCATTTTCAGTCACACCAGCGAAGTGATCCGGGCGGAGACGCTGTTAAGGGAAGCGGGCCTCGATATTCAGATCAAAGGCCCGCCGCCCCAAGTCAGAACCGGTTGCGACATGGCTATTGAGTTTCCGCTCATGGCACAGCTCCGGGTTTCGCAGATTCTCAAGGATGCAGGCACTGAACCGCTTGAGATCTTTCCGCTGCAGGATGTGTTGCTTGAACCGGTGAGCCTGTATAAGGTCAAAGATTTTGGCGATTTCTTAATGGTCCGGGCCGCCAACATGAAGATCACCGTGGCGAAACACGATCTCCGAATCGTGAACGTGTCGGGCGGAGGCTGTCCCGATGTGCCGTATCTCGCCGAAAGACTCGTCGGCAAGACTCTGCTGGAGGCTCCGGAACCCAGGGAGCTTGGCAGCACGCTGTGCGGCTACGCCCTACAAATGGCTTACGAAGAGATCAAACGCATATGTCCTGGTTGATTGTCGGTACCATTCCCGATGACGGATTCCCTTTGCTGGAAGCCCCTTGTACGCTGCGGAACGGCTTGCTCACCCTCGGCGATCATGCCGTCACCGTTGCCAGAGGCACTCCCGCTCTTATTGCCGCAGCCGTGATTGCGGCACGGGATCTCCATATAGAGCCTCCGACCGCTCTTGTTGCAGGCGATACGGGAAAGGGCCAAGGCAGTGAAAAGATCTACCGGCATCTTCTGAAGATCGTACCCCGCCTGTCCCACTCGCTGCTCGTGTTCCATTACCTTCAGCCGGACTTGGATTGGCACAATCGAGTCTTTTTGGCCCTGCAGGAGCTTGTGCAAAGGCCCTGTCTCATTGCCGACGCGGGATACATGTACGTGGCCAAGATGAGCGGCCTAGCTCCGTCTTATGACTTGTTCACCCCCGACATTGGCGAGTTGGCTTTTCTGGCCGACGAATCCGCTCCCCATCCGTTTTACACGCGCGGCTTTCTGCTTCAGGAAGAAGACACGGCGGAAGATCTCATTCAACGCGCGTACGAGCATGAAAACGCTTCACGATACCTTCTGGTAAAGGGAAGACATGACCTCGTCGCTTCCGTGGAAGGGATACTGGCCCGGGTCTCCCAGCCGTGTGTGGAAAACATGGAACCCATAGGAGGCACGGGAGACACGCTTACCGGAATCGCGGCCGCACTGATTCAAAGCGGCCGACCCATCCCCGAAGCCGCCTTCCTGGCAGCCAAGGCGAACCGGTTTCTGGGCTTGCTCGCCAACCCGACGCCGGCTTTTTCAGTGTCCGACCTCCTTCCTTCACTGCCTGAGGCCTTGGAACTCGCACTCGCCGAGCAGGAATCTGAACCTGCGCAATAAGGTGATGCGCAATTCAATGATCGTAAAGTGGATTTCCCTCAGCCCGGGAAGAGCGACTTGAGCTTCATTAACAGGCCTATATCGCCCTTTACCTTGTATTTGCCGGACATAAATGCCTGAGCACCGTCCAGGTCTCCACGGGCTATCTTCAGCCAGACATCGGCCAGCGTCATTATCGTCACCGAGGCATTCTCCGAAGGGCCCTCGCAAAACAGCGCCTTGCCGTCTACGATGCTCAGATGCGCAATGAATTCTTCATCTCCGGTGATCTCGAACTGGTAAACCGCGGACATCCCGGCGGCAGCAGAAGGGTTGAGGCCAAGAGGCATCATTTCTAGGAGTTCCCTTGCCGAACCGGCGCTCTGAGGGCCCCTTTTTGCTGCGGGTTCCGCGGATTTCCTCCCCTGCTCCCTTTGCCGTTCCACATGACTGTCTATCCACGCCCTTCTCATATCAGGGTCCCGCGTTCCTGAAGCGCGATCCTGACCCACGTAGCCTTCAAAGCTTTCGTAGAGTCCCGTGCTTTCCCAATGACTATGATCGGCTTTCATGAAATCACGATTCTCGTATACCAGCCATTTCATGAACGACCAGAACTCATAGTCGCGATCCGTTGCCGGCCGGCGTCTCTTTTCATTCACTGCTGCGGCCAGATCTCTCGCCAGATCCCGGGCGCGCCGTTCCACCTCCTCCTTTCCGAGAAATGCCCCGGGACTCACGGCAATGGCGGTCAGTATTCCTACAGGGTAAGCTCCAAAAAGTCTCAACATATTCCCCAGGTATTCCCCTACCGAGGTCTCTCCGTAGCCGGCCGAAACACTGATTGCCAGCCCCGGCTTCCACCCTCTTTCGGGACGATGGCCGCGCGCAACGGACCGGTCGAGAAACGTCTTCATCTGCCCGGTTACGCTGCGGATATAGACGGGAGATCCCAAGATAACCGCATGGGCCTCCGAGAGCTTTTTCGCCGTTGTCTTGTAGTCATCGCGGATCCAACAACTTCCTTTTTCCAAGCACAGGGCGCATCCGATACAGTATTCAATGCGAAGCTCCGAGAGATGAACCACCTCAAGGTCCAATCCGTGTCTTGACAAGGGGTCTCGAAGCATTTCCAGCATCAGGCCGGTATTTCCAAACGCAGTGTGGGGGGAGCCATTAACGGCAACAACTTTGCGGTTTTCCATCGAAGTATCCTCCTGCAAGGGCCTGTTGAAGGAGCCGGCCGATTGAACCATCCTTTCCGGTCCTCGTTGCGATTCCACGGGATTCCGATCAACCCGGCAACCCGTTGCTTCACCTGGTTCAGAGATTGGGGAGTTTGGTCGTTTAAGCAGTGGGAGCCCCACTTTTTGCATATAATGGTCCGGGTAATACCGGCTCAATGTAAGGCCGATTCCGCAAATGAACGCGAGCGGCAGGACCGCTTCGAACACGATCGTTGACGCCGGACTACGAAGCCACGGCATAAGGCCCGGCATCAGTGAGGACAGCACGCATGCGCCGAAGATCGCAGTCCAGATCCGGTTGAGATTGAGGTTGATCGTTCGGAATGCATCCGTCTGCCAAACAGCTTCAGGAGTTACCTTTCGGGCAAAATGTGCGGTAAAGGGCTCTCTGCCTGCAATGGGCGGCACGGCCGCGGCAAGGAACAGAACGGCATAGAGCATCGCTGCTGGGAATTCGCCGGCCAACCGGCCCAATGTTTGAGGGGATAACCAGAAACCGAGTGCGGCCAAACAGGTGTATACGGCAAACGCTTTATCAACGGCAGACGCGGCACCACGCCGGTTAAGCGTGTAGAGCGCCCCGGTAATCATGAAGGCCGACACCGTAGCGACAAGTCTGATGATTTCGGTGCGGAAATGGACCATATGCCCCACCGTCATATACGCGGCTACGATCACCATGGGCACCACAGCGAGTACTCGGTTCGGAAGATTCATGAGAGTAATCCATCATCTTTGAGGCTGGTGGCCGCAGCCACTCGTTTCTGAAAGAGCCGGTCAATGATATAGCTGCGCGTGGCTCGTGCAGCCTGGACAAGCCGAAGGGTTTGCTCCGCGTCGGCTTCTTCCGGGAGGTGGTGGGTGATGCGTCTCCGCAGTGCCATTTCCTCATCCACGATCTTCTTTCCCAACTCGGGGTAGAAAGCCAAGTCCTCAACGGTAAGCCCTCTATTCAACGCCCCCGCGTACAACGTTCCAAGGGCAACATCTTCCTGATCAAAAGCATCGGGGTGCAACGGCAGCAGCAGGTCCGCGTCGATGAGATCGAGAACCTGCCGGGGTTTCAAGCCGGTGGTTTCGCAAAACAGGTCTTCGGTGATGGGCTCCCCTGCCACTTCCCCGAAGATTGTTTGCACGAGTTGGGTGCGCAGCGTGACATCCTGCCCCTGATCTCTCAAGGTAAGCAAATGTTTGATCTTATTCAGCGGTAACCGGTGTCGGCTTTGCATTGTCTTCACGAATCCGATGCGCTCGACGCACGCGGGATCGTAATAGGCCATATTGACGCTGGTCTTCAGCGGCGGCGGCAGTAGTCCTTCATTGACATAATGGAGAATCGTGGATTTGGGGACGCCGCCGGCTTCAACGAGATCTTTCATACGGAGCAGGCCGCGGAAATCGCTTGTTTTCTCAGAGGGGAATCGACGGTGAGCGGTCATGCGCGGCCTCAGCAGGTTGGTAAGTCAGATTGATAATGCCAATCTACTCGAGTTGACTCATAGTGTCAAGTGTTACCTTACACTTTATGAGACATTCCAGCCGTGGTTCAGTTGGCACGCGCCCCAACGCCATCGAGTGTACCGCCGTGGTCGCATTTCGGAGAGTGTTCCGAGAGAATCTAACTTGCAGGACCCAAACGTACCGGGATGTTCATTTCCTTGCGGTCACGAATGAGCGTGATTTGCACCGTGTCTCCCACCTTGTGTTTCTCGAGTTCGTCCAGGAGCGTGCCGATTGAATCGATCTTCCGGCCGTCAACCGCCGTGATGACGTCTCCCAGGCGAATGCGGCCCCCCGGAATTCCCCGGATTAATGGCCGCATCGGTCTGGATGACGTCTTTGATGGAACGCCAGGTCATGGATTTGATCTCCCGGCCGACTGCACCGGCGATACCGGTCATGCACGCGTCACTCTCCCCGATGCATACTCGTTTCAGTGAGCGGGAGACTCAGCGGGAGGAGCAGGAGGTATTTCCCTCAACCCGATGGAATTAAATGGGTTCTGGGCAGCAGATGCGGATGCGGGCTGGGCTGCGGGTTGATTCCGCCGACGCTCCAGCCATCCGGATACGTAGGACTCCGCCGTATCGATAGGGTAACTGAGGATGCGTCCCAGAATCCAGAACACGTAGAGCTGATCCCTCGGTGCGGGCGGGGGTGGTTCATTGGGGTTCCGGACTTCGTGAGTCGGTGCGGCCGCATCTTCGTATGCCGGTTTGACCTGTATCAGCTTGTCTTGGGAATTCTCAGCCCACGACAAACAGGCGGCACCGACCCCGAGGACCATCAGAAGCACAGCGACAAATATCCTAGTCATGAACACCACCTCAGAGGTTTTTTTCGAGTCCCCTATCACATTCTGTACAAAAAGCGAGCTTTTTTTGAGGTGTTGGTGCTCATTATGCCGGAACGCCGGGAGGCCTGCGCTGCCAAAGCAGTGATCGTTTCTTCTCGTTCACAGGCTCCTGCCTGGGAATGCCTATCCGCCGGGCTCTGCCCGGTCTTTGACCCGGAAGTACGCTTCCTCAAGAAACTCTCATAGTCATTTGTGATAGACCAATCAAGGGGGTTCGCCTGGGAGACGGTGCTCGTAGACGCTGCCGTATTTGCGTCACGAAGCACTTAGTGCTTCCCGGCATAAATACGGTCGCACAACCTGAGCCGCGGAAGATGACGGGCAGGGACGCCCGTCCCACGGTGTACGACCGGCTTGGTCTCTGTTCTTCGTAGCCCGGGCCTCCGTGCCCGGATCTTGTTCTTGCCGGCACCCGAGCCGGCAGCGCGACGAAAATGTGCGACCGTATTACCTGAAAATCCCACTCCTCTCGTTCACAGGCTCCTGCCTGGGAATGCCTATCCGCCGGGCTCTGCCCGGTCTTCGGCCCGGAATACCGAGGGATTTTCATGCTCAGTTGTGATCGCCCCATAATGGAGGTTTATGCCATCGTGCACTTAGGTCCAATCCAGAGGTTTTGTGGTGTCCCTTTCGTCCCGTGGTTTCGGACGCCCTCTTGGGGCCGAGATCTTGAACGGACCTCGCAACGTGGTGTCCATAACTGCAATTCCGAGGAACCCCCGGGCCACCTTGACCTCGTGTTCGTAGCCGTCACGCACGAATACAAGGGAAGGCTTGACTTTCTTTTTTCGGGTTTCCAGTGTCAGGGCCAGGAACTTCTCGGTAGTGAGATCCCCGGCACCATGATATTTGATGATGACATCGCCCTTTCGCAGCCCTGCCTTTTCTGCGTCCGACTTGGGTGTGAAGCTCAAGATCCTGATCCCGGGAACCAACGGTCCTTCAGGGACGGATGACTTGGGAGCACGGACCGGTTCCTGTTCCGCGGTTTTGGGTTCGAGTTCCTTTGCCTTTGCCGTCGCTTCCGCAACCGCCCTTTGATCCGGGCCGGGGACCCATTTCTTTGTAAGGAAATCGTCGGCGAAGTGAACGGGTCTCAGCGAGTTACCCGTCTCGACGATGAGACGAAAACCGGTATTGTAGAAGGCCAGATCGGGCCTTGACCACCCACGGAAAGCGCACCTGAGGTTCACGGGACCGAAGGTCCATTCCCCTCCTTTGGTCACCCTGTTTTCGCCGTGACCGGGGCCTTCCGGGTCGACCTCGGGAGTGTACCGGTAATAGTCTTCGCCGTAGTAATCTCTCACCCATTCGAGAACATTGCCCGCCATGTCGTATAGCCCGTACCCGTTGGGCTCGTAGGTTCCGACAGGGGCAACGTACTTGTACCCGTCGTCCGCGTTGGTATCCCGCCACTCGAAGTCGGTGCTTCTGTCTGCAAAGTTGGCCCTCCGGCCGTCTTGAAGATCGTCTCCCCAGGGAAACTGCGCCATGGGGATTCCTCCCCTTGCCGCGTATTCCCATTGAGCCTCGGTTGGAAGCTTGTACGGAAGCTTCTCTTTGGCTGTAAGCCATTCTGCAAATGCCTGCGCGTCGTCATAAGAGACCATGGTCATCGGTTGGTCCGGTGATATCTCCCATCCGGGGTTCTTCCAGGAACTTCCTCGCTTTCTCTCAAACCGCTGATCCACGGTATTGAAAACCTGACCGCCGCCGGCGTCTTCCGCATCGGTGACGTAACCCGTTTCGTCAACAAACTTCTGAAACTGACCGACCGTCACTTCCGTGGATGAAATGTAAAAAGGTCTCGATATTCGCACCTTGTGAAAAGGAAACTCGTTTTCCAGGGACACCGGTTGTCCCTGGGCCAACGTCATCATCGCCCACGCTATATCCGCTTCGGAACTGCCCATCACAAAAGCCCCGGCAGGTATGCGGATCATCTTCATTCCCAGAGCGTTTCTGAATGTCTCCGTGCCCTGGTCTTTCACGACATCGAGCATGGTGCTCAGCACATCCGTCGTGTACGAGGCGGAGTCTCCGCCGGCGTCTTGATCCCGGATATTCGGCGGTTTGTACTTTTCTATGAGCCGACGCGCTTCCAAACGTTTTCCCGCCGCTACCAGACGCTTGATCTCCGCCATGAATGCGGACAGATCGCCGGGATCCTCAACGGTTTTCCCGTCGCCCTTGCGGGCAACAGGACCCTCCCCGGGCCGTGCATCGGCAACTACCCGAAAGCCCGACACATCCGACCTCATATCCGGATCGATCCCCGCCCGGAAAGCGTTTCTGGCAATTGCCGGACTAAAGGCCCAGTTTCCGCCGCGGACCACTATCTCCTTTCCCTTTTTCGGTCCCGCGGGATCTTCGTTGGTCTTGGACGCCCTGCCTCGGTACTCGTTGGCGGCATAGTTGTCCGAACACAGTTCCCACACGTTTCCCATCATGTCGTACAGCCAGAAATCGTTCGGCTCGTAAGAACCCACGGGAGCGGGACCGCCGTGGCGGTCGTCAAGGGTGCGGTCGGCCCATGGTACCGGGCTGCGCCTATCGGCCGCGTTGAGCTTCTTGCCGTCGGGATACTCGTCCCCCCACGGAAACCACTTTCCCTCTTTTCCGCCTCTGGCCGCGTACTCCCACTGGGCTTCCGTGGGCAGGGAGTATTTGCGGCCGTCCTTCTTACTCAACCATTGGCAGAAGGCCTCTGCATCGGCCTTGCATACCATGGTCACCGGATCGTCCTCCCACACCTCGTAGCCGGGGTTAACCCAGGACGCTCCGCTGTGCTTTTCCCAGTGCTTCTTGGACTTATCATAGACCCAACCCCAACCTTGGGTTTCCGCCACGGTCCTGTATCCCGTTTCTTCCACGAACTTCTTGAATTGCCCTGCAGTGACCTCGTACTTGCCGATAAGAAACGGACTGCCGATCCGGACCGTGTGAGACGGCCCCTCCCGGTTGACGAGATCCTCCGGGATCGACCAGACATTCTGGATCCGCCTCCGCTCGGCCCGTGGAGATCCCATGGTGAACGAACCGGAAGGAATGACTGCCATCTTCATGCCGATAGCGTTTCTCACCTCTCCACGCGATTGAGGAACGCCTTCGGTCACCTGCGCGGCCCTTTGCCGGGCAATCTGAAGCTTCTCCCGAAGCTCCGAGGTTTCTTGCTCGTCCGACAACTTGGAGGCGGCCTCCAGCGCCCTTTCCAGAGAACTGACGGCCAGATCCCATTCCTGCCTCTTTAGCCGCGTCCGGGCCAGGGTCTTTTCATCATCGAGAACTTGTTGAGGTTCGAGGTCCGCGGGGGCCGCAGCAACCGGTTTGTGACTCCGTTTCTTAACCTCGCCGGAGGCCCCCCCGCGTTGGTTTTCATTTCCCCTCATGCCCTTGATATAACCGGACGCCGCCTCGAAGATCTTAGGGGCGCTCGTCCGATCCGTTTGAGAACCGGACGGAGGCGGAGTCTGAGCGAGCGTCAGGGAATCCCTTCCCGGAACGTACGAGACGAGACCGACCGTCAGAACGAACAAGCCGATTGGAACAAGTTTTCTTGGCATGGCCGTCACCATTGTCGGGAATCTAGTGATTTACCTTTGGAAGTATTGGGATTATTCCGTTACCGTAGGGATACTCTTCTTGGCATCTTCGGTAAGTTTCTTATGAAGCTCCGCGAACCTCTGATCCTGCAAGCGGTTCTTGATGAATCCCCGAACCTGCACAAATGAAGGCGTTTCGGGCTGCCGCCGATCCTCGACCTTCAGCAGGTGCCACCCGAACTGGCTCTTGACCGGACCGCCCACCTGGCCTTTGGAAATCTTGAACAACTCATGTTCGAATCCCTTTTCAAATGTGCCGCGGGGGAGCCAATCGCTCCCGTTGGGCAACTGCAGTCTGCCGCCCTTTGCTGCAGCCGGATCGATTGACTGCGTTTTAGCCAATTCGCTGAAATCCGCACCGGATTTGATTTGGTCCAGGATCTTGTTCGCTTGGGCCTCCGTCTTCACGAGAATGTGACGGGCATTTATTTCCTCGGGAGGTTTGAATTCCTGCAGGTGTTCATTGTAATAATTCTTGAGTTCCTCTTCGGTCACCGTAGCCGATTCAGCTGCTTTGCGCCGCAAATACTCCTTCGCCAGGTATTCGGTCTGAACGTACTCCAGTCTCGTCTTGATTGCGGGTTCCTTCACGATTCCCGCCTTGTCCGCCGCTTGGGCAAGCAAGGTGAAGGAAACCACTTCGTCGAGAATCTTTTTGCGGCCGTCCGGTGTGAGGAACGGTACACGGTTTTCCTCGGGAATCGTGGCAATTATGTTGTCCACCATGTCGCGGGTGATCTCCTTGTCGCCGACCTTCGCCAAGACAGCGCCTCCTGCAGGCGTGCCGGGCTGCTGGGCCGATATGTCGGCGGCCCAAAGAGCCATCAATATCAGGAAAGGCACAAACAGCTTCATTATTCTTACCTCGTCTGTCGTTAGAACTCGGAGCGCCGCCGGTCCGGCTCTCGCGGAGGAACCGCCGACAACGCGGAAAATGCCATAACACGGTTGAATGTTAAGGCAATTTTCAAGAGAAAGCAAGCACTACCCGTAGAATCCTTAACCGTGAGCAGAGGGTGAGGAGCGGCACGCGTTGCTTTAGAAGGGGGGAATGGAATCACTGTTTGGATCGGAGCCGGCAGCGTCTTGCGTATCGTTGGTGACGACTTGCAGGCGCGGTTTGCCGTCGCCGCGGACGGGGGGATCAAATCTCATTCGGGCCTTGGATACCAGTTCGGACAACTTCACGAAGTCCGAAGGCAAGAGCTTCAGGCTGCAGTGCGGGAGATTGATGTGTACCACGCCGCCGGGACAGACCGTAATGTTGCCGAGAGTTTCGTCGCTGGCGAGTATGGTCTGGTCTTCCAAATCTCGCTCCTTCCTTGAACATCTACTGATATTCTATGTACGGACGCAGGTCTTTGCAACATAATTCGGTCCGACGTTGTCCAATAGTCCCGAACTTCGTTTTCTGCGAGCGGACAAATGGCTTCAAGAGGGACGGTTTCCGGATCCCGGTTAGACCGGATCGGCATAAACCTTGAATAATGCACAGAGTTACATTGACCCGGCCATGGATTTCTGCTATGGTGAGGACAGGAAATGTATCCGCAAAAAAGGGGCAAGAAGCATGTTGAGAAGAATAGCTTCCGCTTTCTTAGTGGTGTTTTGTGTCGCCGGCACGGTGTCGGCCGCTGGTGTGAAGCACTTCGATCCCAAGGAATTGAAGGCGAAAAGGCTCCTCCTCGAGGCTTTTCAGGCCATCAGCCCTTATCAGCGCGAGATCCGATTGAAGGAAGTGCTGGAGATTCAGTCCGACAATTACTTCGCACTCATTAAATTGGGAGAATTGGAAGTCGACCGCGGCGATGATCACCAATTGAAGGCCGTGGACTACTTCCTGCGTGCGGCGTTGGCTCAGCCCCAGAGGCCGGAGGCGTATCTTGCCCTGGCCCAAACGTATTTTCGGATGGGGTACATTCCCGAAGGTACGGATTATATGATGAAGGCTCTGACGGGGCAGCGTACCAGACTGACCTACGAGGCCGTGTGCCTCGAAGGCCAGCACCTTCTGGATACCGCAAACTACTTCGCCGCGATTGTGACGTACGCCGACGCAGCCCTCTCCAGGGATTCTCCCTGGAGCATGGACCCGTACCTTCTGCGAAAACTCTATGAAGCAACGTCGATGTCCAGCGCTCCGAGTTTCTGGGTATGGAAGGACACCGGATTGGCCGCGGAAGGAGTGGGCAATGTCTACTGGGTACCATACCTTTATGCGAGACTCGAGGCCAGGTTGATGCCTTTCAGGGAAGAAATGGCGTTCCGGGCCGTGATACAGTGGCTCAGGGATATGGCGGAAAAGCTGCGGGAAACACGTCCGAAACTCACTCCACGTGCAGCGGAGAAGCTCATTAACGTCCACTTGTATCGAATGGTCATGTCCAGGATCCGCGATATGGCGGACGCAATGCCGGAGACCGATCATTACGCGTTGCCGAAACGGTTCTATGATTTCGGAGTTTGCGCAAAAGAAGAGATCCGGTTGCCGGACGAAAACGTGGACTTGTACGACGTCTTCATCTCGGCGTCCGTGGAAGACCCAAAGGAACGTCAAGCACTGCGGGAGAAACTGGACGGCATCAAGGAGAAAGCCGTAGCCGCAGTATCCCATATCAAGGACCCGAGAAAACGCGGATCCGCGCTTTTCACGTGGCTGCGGGAGAACCTGATCAAGGACTATCATGCGGTGGATGGGATACCGGCCGAAGGCGTCATCAATAAGAACAAGTACCTGTGCCTGAGCGGTGCCATCCTCTACACGCTCATGGGACGTGATGCAGGTCTGGAAACGTTTGGATACATCGAGCCGAGACACGCGTATTCCGTGATGTATGACGACGACGGCAACAAGATTAACGTGCAAACTACCTATCCCGTGAAAGAGACGGCAACGATGTCCCCGGGCTTCGATGCCCCGGACGGGAGTCCTGCTCCCGCGTTCGACCTCAAGGCCCAGGCGCAGTTCGAGGGTGAGATCAGCCCCATGGAGCTGGTTTCCTATCAATTTGTGAATGTCGGCTACAACAAGTTGGACGATTTGATGGTCAACAAGTATCGCACAGAATTGGAGTCGGTGCTGAAAGAAAAGGGGCTGGATCCTGCCGAACTCATTGACAAATGGCGTAGCGCCGATCAAATAGCCGAAAGCAAGAAACTGCCCACCATGCAGGAGATGGCGGTTAAGTACCCAAAATTCCATGACGAAATGAGTGACGCAATTGGCAGTGCTTTGAACACCTTTTCAAAGGCAAGATCCTTTGACCCGTTCAATACTGAATTGTTGAGACGTATAGAGAATTACGCTCTTTATTCTACACAGCTGGCCATGTCCAGTCCGAAGTCGTCCATGCAGAAGCGCCTGAGAAAGCTCAAGGAAGAAAAGCGCCGCTCCATGCGCGACGAAGTCGAGCAGAATATGCAGCGTGATGCCGAGTCACAGGCCGAGCAGGAAAAGAAGGACAAAGAGAAGAAGGGGAAGAAGGATAAGAAAGAGCAGAAAGAGAAGAAGAAAGCGGCCCGGGCCTCCACAACTACTCCCCCGGTCAGCGATGAGACGTCCCGCGCGAAAAGGGATCAGGAAAGACCTGAAGAGGAGTCCGGCGCCGCTGTGGAACTGGAGCCGGAAGTTACGGAGATAAAGACCTTTGAAAGCGACAAGGATCGCCGAATGGCTGCGGCAAGATCCGAATACGAAGCGACTCCCGAGGAAATCAGAAGGGAATGGCCGAGAGAAAGGCGCTTCTGGCTGGAGAGTTTGAAACGGCTTGAGGAATTGATCAAGAAGCACCCGTGCAGCAATTGGCTTAAGAGGGCGCTGTTCGCGTACAGCATCGAAGTGGCCGACGTCATGATGGAGGCAAAGAGGGTCAACATTGAACTCGAGGAAGGGAACAGGCTTGACTACGATGATATCATCGATGAACTGAACCGTATTCGAATCGATTTCTTCGACACCCAACCGGAGCTGGCCTCCAAGCTCTCTGCCAAAATTGGTGAGTTGCTCTAGCTCCTTCTTCGATGGAAGAAGAATCAATAGACTGCTCCAGGGGCGACGATTCCGTCGCCCCTGCTCTTTCGAATTCCCCAAAAAAATGAACAGGAAACACATAACCACTTGAAATTTAGTGCGGTATCGTGTAGTATTACGATACATTTCTTGTCTCATTGAAGGTCCGGGAGGTACATAATGAGAAAACGCGCGCCGTTGGTTGGAGTTCTCCTCCTTTTCCTGTCCAGTGGCTTTGTGTGGGCACAGGCCGGCGGAGGTACGAATCCTTACAGGATGGGTCTTTCAGAAGAGGCTCTGTACCTGAAACCGGACGACAACATTAAAGGCAGATTCTCGCTCATGTGGTCATCCTGGATTGTGGTCGATGCACGGACTACGAATCCCGTGAAGCTCATCGGCGAGTGTTCCTTGACGCCATTGGGCCAATGGACGATGGCTCCGACGAGCCGTTTCGCATTGGAGAAGATCCGCCCGGGTATAAACACTCTGTATCAGACGTTTCCGCTGGCGTCCATCGACCTGCCTCCGGATTTGCACTCGGGTTCGGGCCGTTCGTCTTTTGCGTCTCTGTTTGACTATAATCAGACGGTAAAAGTCAAGCTCACTCTAAGGAGACAAGGCTACTGGGCGGGTTTTCCGGCCTTGGCTGAACAAAGCTACGATTTGAGGCCCTTTGGATACGCCTTGCTCAATGCAGCCCGCAGCGGCAACGTAAGTCTTGCGAGGCAGCTGTTGGACAAGGGAGCCGACCCGGACTCGGCGACGTCCCGGAACTGGACGGCTCTCATGGAAGCGGCTTCCCAAGGCAGATCCGGAGTGGTGAAGGCGCTCCTGGACCATGGGGCACGGGTCAACCTTAGAACAAAGGGCTTCCCGTTTGTCATTTCCGGACTCGGTTCAGTGATCCCGTACGGCGCGACCGCGCTCATGGCCGCGTGTGCGGCAGGCGATTCCGAAACGGTCAGGCTCCTGCTCAGTGCCGGGGCCCGTGTCAATATGGAAAGAGCGGACAAGTGGACCGCGTTGCTGGCAGCCTCTGGTTCAGGTCAAACCGAGATCGTGAGAATGCTTATCGCCAAGGGAGCGAGGGTCGATGCCACCTCGGACTGGGGGTATTCCGCAAGTGCCTTGGCCGACATCAACGGTAATGATGCCGTAGCGAGGGTGCTGAGGGCGCATGGAGACACCCTTCGCGTGCCGTGGGACGTCCTTTCCCAATCACGTTAAAAGATGTGTCCGAACCAGGGGATTAGGCTTTGTTCTTTCCGGTGAACTTGACCTAGCCGGGCCATTTATGGTATAATAATGGATAATCCGGAAGATTAACAAACTAAATCCGTGAAGTTCGACCCCGCCGGTGTGACCCGGGAGGAGAAAACGCGATGAAATCGAATACTGCCCTGTTCACCGCCGTCCTGAGCTTCTTGCTCTGCATCTCCATAGTCGGCGGAGTGCAGGCGGAGCAACAGCCCGCAAAACAGGAAGCCGCACCGGAGCCTGTCGAACAGGAAGCCATCCGGGACGGGGTCTTCGTGGTGAAATTGAAAAGTCCGCAAACACGGACCATGACCGTGGACGAGCTCGTTAGGGACAGAGACCTCAATCCCAAATCGTTGTACAGGGTGAAGACCGGCGGTTACATCGGTTTCGATGAGGCCGAGTGGGTTGACCGGATAGAGTTCAAGGTCTTTGAGCCGCCGGTAACCGATATGGAAGAATATAAGCGGTTCAGCTCGTTGCTGGTGGACATCAATGAAAAGATTTGGAACATCAAGCGAACGCTGGAGAAATACGATCTGCTTGCACTGCGTCTTATGAACATTTGCGACAAGAGCAAGTTCTCGTCTTTGCAGGCCGTCGATGACAACGTTCTGAGGCAGCTGACCATATACCGGAAGCTCCTTCTCCTGAGATCGTTGGTTCTCAATGCGCTCAACCGGTTCCAGAAGGACCGTGCCTGCAAAGACCTGTATGCGGATTACCAGAGGACTCTCGGCATCTATGAGAAACAGCTCGAAGATCTGACGACAAATTACAGCCGCTTGTCAAGGAAGGCGCTGGCCTTGGCAAGGCAGGTGAGACCCGCTGCCGAAAAGACCGCTGAGCAGCAGTTGAAGCCGACCGCAGAAGGGCCGCCGTCCGACAATAAGTAATAGGCGGATGAGTTTCGGAAACAAGAGTCCCTTGGAACCCGTCTGCCCGGCTGCATCTTCATATCCGCGATACCGAGTTCCGCGGTACCCCTTCACGTGGTCGGCGCGCAGGTGGAGTAACGGGGCCTCGGCTACCGACACCAACAAGATATGAATCAGACACTCGAATCCGGAACGGATGAGGAACCATTGAAAATATCGGGGATCATCCTGGCCGGCGGCGGCTGCCGTAGAATGGGGGGAATTAACAAGGCATTGCTCCGCGTCGGGGGACGTCCGATTGTGGAGAGGGCCGCGGAGGTTCTGAAAGGCGTATTTCCGGAAGTGTTGCTCATCACCAATTCGCCCGAGGAGTATGAATTTCTCGGCCTGCCGATGTTCCGCGATCTCATTCCCGGCAGGGGCGCGCTGGGGGGGCTGTATACGGCCCTAAACAAGTGCTCGTACGATAGTGTATTCCTCGTCGGATGTGACATGCCGTTTCTTAACCGCGGCATTGTCTCGTGTATGGCTGCAATGGCAACGGCCGAGGAGCATGATATTCTCGTTCCACGAGTGAACAACAAGTTGCAGCCCATGCACGCCGTCTATTCCCGGAGATGTATTTCCGCCATAGAGCAGTACATGGACCGTCCCGACCTGAGGATCCTGAACTTTTTTCCCCGTGTTGACGTCCGGGAAGTCCCTGAACAAGACTTTTGTCCTTATGACCCCCTCTTCCGCTTCGTCATGAACATCAATACCCCGCAGGACCTTGAACGAGCCAGAGAGATGGCGGACCCAAGCTCCCGGGAGCCGGGATGAATGCGGGGGGCATAGCCGCCGA
>JAZDHD010000197.1:0-8455 GCA_043806215.1 Pseudomonadota bacterium
TGAGAACAGTCTATAGCAATTTCCGGAAGAAATGTCCGCCCTATCAGGAACGGCTCCCGGGTAAGACGCCTGACCGGACCGCTCTTGGCCTAAAGCCGTACATGAAGTTTATATGACATATACTCTCGGAAAAATAAGCAACTCACTAAAAAAAGAATATAAACATCTTGACAAATTGTCCCAGTCGGTGTTTAAGTCATTGCCGGAGCCTGGATGTGGGAGTCATACCTCACGGGCGAGAGGAACCGTCTCGACGTCCGGCAGAATTTGGAAAGGTTCCGATGCGGCATGAAGAGGGGTTGCGGGCAAACACCTTGCCCCAAAAGCACGAAAACGGCATCTAAATGGCCGTTAACGTGTGTTCCACTGGGATGGAAAAGTATGTTGAGAAGTGCACCCCTCATATCACAGTGCGGGCGTGTGTCAATGAAAAAATCGTGATGTGCGCGATTTGCCGAAAATTGGTCCGGAAAACGCGTGGGTCGGCGGCCCCGCCGGCGGCGAGTGCGGAACCGGTGATCGTTTCCCGCACCCAACAGCTTTTCTCCATGAGCACCGAGTCCCCCTCCCTTACTCACCCTGAAGGAAGCGTGCCTGAGAAGTCAGAACTGAAGCATTTCAAGCAGTTCCATGCCGAATCTTTTCTTCAAGTAGAGATTGAGGAATTCCATAATCGTCGGTTTGAAAGGCTTGCGGATGAGCTGCATGCCGGCTTGCCTGGGTGTCCGTCCGCCCTTTTTTATGTTGCACGAACGGCAGCAGGTGACGACATTGGTCCATTGGTTCGATCCCCCCTGAACCTTGGGTATGATATGATCGATGGTAAGGTCAGCGGCTGGGTGCTCGTCGCCGCAGTACTGACACTGGAACGCGTCGCGGACCAGGACGTTCTTTCGGGAAAAGGGGACCTCGCGTCGGTAGATTCGTCGAATAAACTTGAGAAGACGTATAACCGCGGGAACGCGGAAAGTCCGCGTTACGGTGCGGACGATCCGGTCGGATTCCTTCACCACTTCAACCTTCCCGGTGAAGACCAGCGCCATGGCCCGCTGCCATGAAACCAGCCCCAGGAACTCATAACCGGCGTTAACGACGATAACCGCCTCCAGGGATGCCATCTACTTCACGCCCTCTTCGTCGGTGATCCGTCAGTTCTTCCCTGTTGCCTCTTATACCGTTTAACAAAGCTCCGGAATTGGTGTCAAGGAGAAACGGCCGGATCGGAATGCGGGAGAGCCCACCGCCGCGCAAACGCTTGCCTATGGCGCTTCCACCACGATCCTATGTCCGGTGAGATCCAGTTCCCGTAAAGTTCCTTGAACCATGGTCTCTTCGCCGAAGAGGCTTCGCAGCAGGACCGAGCCCTCTTGAGGTTTCACCATGCAGACACTCTCCATGACCAGCCGCTCGTTGCCGTCCTCAATCACGTACGCGTTAGACTCGCACATTTTTTGCAGATCCTCGTTCCATCCTTCTGTGATTGACACAGTATACAGCTTTGGGCGGACACTGCAAAGGCCCTGTGGCCGGGAACGCAACGGTGACGGACGCGGAGGGCCGACGGCCCCCCGTTCACATGAGAAAAGGCTACCGGGAACGGGTTAGCGTATGATTAACGTCTCTCTAAGAATCGTTTTGCGGTTTCGCGGTGGCAATCCGGGGACACGATTCCGAGTTTTGCGAGGTCGCATGGCGCCGTTCGCAAAATCGGATCATGTCCCCGATTGCCGGCGGTTGCAGGAATCGGGATCACGCACGGTCTTGAGTTCCGGAACAAAATGAGGATCAGTAACACGGGATATAAGCCAAGGAAAGCAGATCTTGACCGCTTTTCCGTCAACAGGGCTTTGTCGTCGGGCTTCTTTCAGTTATACTACGAAGATGGGAGGCCGGGCATCGTGATGCGGGCTACGCTTTCCAAACCGCTTTCAGGCCTGGACAACGAGAGATGACCGTAAATCCGTCGGATGACACGTTACGAACCATACTGCAGGAATCCAAAGGGTCTCCCACCATAGGAAGGTATCAGATTCTCGATACTCTCGGGCGTGGAAACATGGGGGAGGTATTCCGAGCGCGCGATCCCATGATCGGCCGCCTTGTGGCATTGAAAACCCGACGTTTCGATCTGGTTTACGAAAAGAAGGATCTGAAGTTCATCGTCGACAAGTTCTTTGAAGAGGCGCGTATTGCCGGCAACCTCATCCATCCGCATATCGTGACGGTCTTCGATGTCGGTCAGGACGGCGATTACTGCTTCATAGCAATGGAACTGCTCGACGGGAAGAACCTTACGTCCTACAACAAGGCGGACACGCTGTTGCCGCACACCAGGGTAATTGCCCTGGTACGGCAGACCTGTTTGGCCCTCGATTTCGCTCATTCCCGAAAGGTCATCCACAGGGACATAAAGCCGGCCAATCTCATGTTCACCGGCGACGACCGCATCAAGATTACGGACTTCGGAATCGCCATGCTTACTCGATCCACCACGAGCGATCTCCAGGTCATGGGCACCCCCAGTTACATGTCTCCCGAGCAGACGAAGGGCCTGAAACTGACTCCGCAAACCGACTTCTTCTCGTTGGGCGTGGTTTTCTTCGAGCTTCTGGTCGGCCGCCGGCCTTTCATGGGACGGACGCTTTATGAACTCATGGAGAACATACGATATGCCCCCGCACCTTCCTTGCTGACGTTCAACCCCAAGCTTCCCCCGAGCCTGGATCGCATCATCCACAAGGCCCTGGAAAAAGAGCCTGAACTCCGGTACCGAAATGGGAAGGAATTTGCCGGAGACATCGAGCAGGTGATGCAAGGCAAGTCCGTCCAGGTCCGTGACATCAAGGCCGCCCGCAAGGCGGATCTCCTCAAACCCATAGAGTTCTTCCAGAGCTTCAGTCGCAAGGAAGTCGTTGAAATCACTAGGTTTGGAACGTTCATCCGCTACGAAAAGTCACAAGTGATCGTCCGGGAAGGCGACGTGGACACCACATTCTTCATCCTGTTGCACGGGAAGGTGCGCGTCATCAAGAACAACAGGAAGATTGCCGACCTTCCCAAAGGGACTTGTTTCGGTGAAATGGGGGCCATTACCAAGACACCCCGCACGGCACACGTCATAGCCAAGGAGCCCTGTCTGGTGCTCAAGCTTGATTTCAAGGTATTGGAGCGGGAGAGCCCCGATCTAAAGGTGAAATTTTACCATGTCTTCATTCAGACTCTCGTGCAGCGTCTGGAAGAGACGACAAAACAACTCAGCAGCTCCGGCGCATCAACTGCCGGCGCCAAGGATCTCCCGGAAAACAACCCGAAGACGGAACCGCCGGGTGATACGAGCACCTGAAATCATTGACCTACGGGGCAAGTCGCATCCGCGGGGGGACCGGCGTTCCTACTCAAGGCACGCGGTCCCTTTCCATTGACGTCCCCTGTAAGTCCGAGTCTTGCTGAGATGCCGGCAGATCCCGGCCCGGATCAAAGGAGTCACATGCCGGTCCCGGAGCGGGAGAGCGACGCGCTCCAAAATTTGGTGTTGCGCCGCGATGTTCTTCATGTTAATGTTGGGAGTTCATATGTCACCACGCTTCGCCGGTGCCCCGGCTCACTATAGGTTTCACAGGAGACTTTCCCATGACCATCCAGTACTTTAAGAATCTTCGTGAACTCAATCGCTTTCTCAAAACCACTCCGGTAGACGTCCCGCCGGCTCAGCTTAACGAAATACGGACAAGAGCAAAGAAAAGGAAGCCTTCCAGCTTCATGGTCTGGATCAACCCTTCGGGACACGTGATCGACTTGTCAATGCGCGTCTAAGAGCTCACGGATGTTTCCTGTTCACCCGCAGACTGCGAGAGGCGGACCATACGGCAGGAATCGAACGAGCCCCTCACCGAATAGCCGGCATCTCAATTTCAAAGAAGTTGATCGAGCGTGCAGCGGGCCTTCGTGCCGGAACAGGCTGCTTCCGGGTTTCCCGCTCGCGAACGGGAAAAGAACACGCGCCCGTATTTGAGCAACGAAGCACTAAGTATCTGTCCCAAAACAAACCTTGCACGTCGATTCCGCGTTTTTGGGGGACATGATACCGTTTTTGCCCTGAGATCCGATGGGCAAAACACGGTTTCGTGTCCCCCGAAAACGCCGGTGGGCAATCCGGAGACACGATTTCGAGTTTTGCGAAGTCGCATGGCGCCGTTCGCAAAATCGGATCATGTCCCCGATTGCCGGCGGCCCCAATGGCTATACCATTAGACGGAGAGGCCCGAGGGATGATGGGTTTATTTGGTGACAGACACTAAGAGCTCCATGGCGCAAATACGTTGCCGTGTTCGTGTGAAGGCCCGGTAGCGTCCCGGCGTCCCTGCCGGGCGCATGATCAAAGAGTACCGGCACGGAGGCCGGCGCTACCAAAGCCGGGATCGTTGCCTTGAATACGTGACCGTATTTATGCCATAAAACACTAAGAGAAAAGACGGCGTCCCGGGATCACCCGAGACTTTGTATCAGGGTGAGAATCTCATCGGTCTTTGTTTCCAGCAGCGCCTTGTCTCCCCTCGTCTCCACATTGAGGCGGATAACCGGTTCGGTGTTGGACGGTCTCAGGTTGAACCGCCAATCGGCGAATTCCACGCTGAGTCCGTCAACGTGGTCCAGGATCGGCCCAAAGGCCTTGTAATTGTCCTCAACCTTGGCCAGCACGCCGAGTGGATCCGAAACCTGCCGGTTGATCTCTCCGCTCACCGGATATCGGTCCATACGAACCTGAATGATTTCCGATAAGGGGCGGTCCCCGGAGCTCAGGGTTTGCACCATGAGGAGCCACGGGATCATGCCGCTGTCGCAGTAGGCGAATTCGCGGAAATAGTGGTGTGCGGACATTTCTCCCCCGTATATGGCGTCTTCCTCGCGCATCCGTTCCTTTATGAACGCGTGGCCCGCTTTGCACATCACCGGGATGCCGCCCCCTTGCTCCACCGTCTCCACGGTATTCCAGATCAGACGCGGATCATGGACGATCTTTGAACCGGGTGCCCGTTCCAGGAATGCTTGTGCCATGAAACCCACGATGTAGTACCCCTCGATGAACCGGCCCTTTTCATCGAAGAAGAAGCACCTGTCGCAGTCCCCATCCCACGCAATCCCAAGGTCCGCCTTGTGCTCGAGCACGGCCTTCGCAGTGACCCCCCGGTTCTCGGGGAGGATGGGGTTCGGGATACCGTTGGGGAAGGATCCGTCCGGTTCCGGAAACATGGTCAAGAATTCAATGGGCAGCCTTGTCTCGAGCTTGTAAAGGATGGGAGCGGCACAACCGTTGCCGCAATTCATCACCACCTTGAGGGGTTTCATCATCGACGCGTCGACGTAGCCGAACAGATGTTCGATGAATGCATCCTTGGTATCCACCACCTGGGTGGACCCTTTCTCGATCGCGGGGGGGGCGAAGCTCTTTTCAATTACCATTCTTTCGATATCTTTGAGTCCGGTGTCCGCGCTGATGGGACGCGATCCCTGTCTCACAAGTTTCATGCCGTTGTAATCCACCGGATTGTGGCTGGCGGTGACCATGATCCCGCCGTCCAATGCCATGTTCGAAGTCACGAAGTAGACTTCCTCGGTGGGACACAGACCTATATCAACCACGTCGCATCCTTGAGTATTGAGCCCCCGGGCCAAAGCCGCGCAAACGGCGTCACTGGAGAGGCGTACGTCTCTGCCGACGCACACCTTGGAAGGCGACAGGAGCGTGGCGTACGCTCTTCCTATGTCGTAGGCCATCTCCTCGTTGAATTCGTCGGGGATTCGACCTCTTATGTCGTACGCCTTGAAACAGCTTAACTTCGTCTTTACTGCGTCGGTCATGACCGTTCCTTTCATGTTGCCGATCTTGTTGCGGGCCGGCTCGAAGGCACCCTTGCCCTCATGTATCGCCTGTGCGGATATTCGTCCTCAAGGGTATTCACCGTCGACCAGCACCGATCCGCGGGGTACCGTATAACGGCTGCCGGGAGGCGCGTCGATCCTCACGTTCCCTTGCACTTTCACGTCCCGCTCGAAGAAAACGTTTCCGGATACGGACAGCGATTCAGCCGCAACAAGAGATACCGACGACGGGTCCTCGAAACGGTCGGGTATTTGAAACGGCGAATCGATGAAGTCCCGGCTGAAGGAGACCGTGGGGCGGTAGGAAAGCGAGTCGGGACGTTGCGGATTCTTCTTCAGTCTGAACATCGGGTCCAGCACGCAGGCGTCGGATTGAAGGACGAAGAGATCTTCGACTTTCTTGGTGGGAAAGAACCTATCCCTACCGACCCGAAGGCCCCTCGACCGGTCAAATGAACCGATGGCCGCTCCCATGGCTGTTTCAAGCTGTACCACATCCGTTCCGGCCACGGTCTTGCGATTGCGGATGATGGGAAGGTTGAGCGAACCATTGGCCAATACCTTGTCCAGTGCGTCGAGATCGACCCAGACGTTATTGGTATTGAAGACCCGGAAACGATTCACATCCATGAACGTCTCTTTATCGTCGTCCGAGACCTGGGCGATCTCCAAGAGATAAAGCGCGCCGTTCCGAACCACCAGCGTGCCGCCTTTTCTGTCGAGCGGGGTTCTATCCGTTACTTCAAGCAGAAACTCTATACCTTCTCTCTCCATCAGACCCGGGATCCACGGATCCAAATGAGCCGCCAGGTTGTCCAGGTTCGATATAAAGGCCCACCGGCAACCCTCGGCACGCAGCCTTTGCAGGAGACCCGACCAGAGGAGGCTCGAATACACGTCTCCGTGACCGGGCGGAGCCCAGTCTTCATCCGAATCCGTGGAGAGCGGTGCGAGGGTGTCCACGGCCAGGCGGGGAACCTGATTCTGAACGAAAGTGAGCACGGGGAAGTCGGCCCGGCTCACGATCTCCATGGTTCTTGAGTGTGTGAAAAAACTGTTCATCAGAACCAGCGGAACGCGTACGTGCCATTCCTGCCGTAAGCACTTCATCTGGTTAATGATAATCTCCAGGTACGACAGGCTGTTCTTGGCCTTCAACACGCCCTTGGGAACATCGCCGCCCATGGTGGTGCTCCGGCCGCCGTTGAGCTTGATCACCGCAGTCTTTGGGAGCAGCGGAACACCTCTCTCTCGCAGATCCTTAACCTCTTCTTTGTCCAGAGGGCATTCGAGTAAGAGGCCGGCGTCCGGGGCGGCAACGTGGGACAACGGAACATGCGCGTAAAGGTCCTGCCGGATGACGCCCACCATCTGCAGGAAGCGCTCTATGGAGGGGGCAGCGATCCCCCTCGATTCCATCTTGCGTTTGATGCGGTCTTCGATACTGTCGGACATATATTCGTCCCCCGCGTGTACCCGATTGCTCCGTTTCCGGCCGATAGGATCAGTGTGCGCCCGGCCCGAAGCGCATCGGCTCGATCACCGAAAGGAATTCCAGGCACATCAACGGCCGGTTTGTAACGCTAACACGGTTCAAAAGGGCTGACAACCACTCTTTGCACCGGAAGCCTGGTACGGCGGCGTTACGCAAGTGCGGTGACGAATGAAGAGGCTCCTCGCAGTCCCTCCGGCGGCACGGGCGTTTCGCCCGTCGATGACGAGCAGGATGCACGTCCCGGCGGGACAAGGAGAACTTCCCTTGTTGACGGGGGACCTCAGGGGTATTCCGGGGGAGACGGGCGGGACGCCCGCCCTTGAAGATGACGGGCAGGGACGCCCGTCCCACGATGTGCGACGGGCTTGGTCTCTGTCTTTCGTAGCCCGGGCCTCCGTGCCCGGATCTTGTTCTTGCCGGCAACCGAGCCGGCGGCGAGACGAAAATGTGCGACCCCAATTAGGAAACGGAGCACTCAGGTTGTAAGACGCGGGGGATGCGGATTGAGACGATTAACCGGAAAGATGACGGTCAGGGAAGCCCGTCCCGCGGTAGAGTGTTGATACCGGAGCTGTGACGTGCCAAGATGGATAAACCGATTCAAGAGGAAAGGTGGTCCGGGTTGTTGAAGCCCCTGCTCATGCTCGTGGTTTTGGGATGTCTGCCGGTGCCGGGTATTTCAGGCCATTCGATTGCCGCGGATTTCCTTTCGAGACAAGGGGGCGCGAATCCGGCCGTCTCCCGGGGCTATGCGCAGCGGTCTCCCGACTCGATCCGGCACTTCGAGCCCAACCCGGCGGGCAATGCCTTCAAGGAATCGGCAACCAGGCTCTTTGAGACGGTCTTGAGATTGATCGATACCCAATACGCGGAGCCCATTTCCAAGAAAGATGTGCTCGATCACGCTCTCAAACGCCTCGCGTTGACCGTACTTCCGCAATGCATGGAAGGGGTGCGGCGGATGGAAGACTCCACAGAGCCTGCCGAACAGTATTTCTACAATGCGGTGGAGGCCATTGCCGACAACTGCGGCATGGACAAGAACCGCCTCTTGAACAGTTCCATGAAAATGCTGTTGAG
>JAZDHD010000198.1:0-13548 GCA_043806215.1 Pseudomonadota bacterium
GCATTTCCGACTTCAGGGTCCGGGACTTCAAGAACGCAGGGATCGATTCCCTCGTCCTTATTCTTATAAAGCCCAATCCCTTCATGGCTCTCACAGGTCCCCGGAGCACCGTGTTCGCCTACGATCTCCTCCCCTGAACCCACCGAAGGCCGCGTTGTTTCTCGTCGTTCGTTCCCCGGCACGAGTGCTCAGTGCACCGTTTCCTAAACACGGTCGCACATTTTCGTCTCGCAGCCGTCTCGGGTGCCGGCAAGAACAAGATCCGGGCACGGAGGCCCGGGCTACGAAGAACAGAGACCAAGCCGGTCGTACACCGTGGGACGGGCGTCCCTGCCCGTCATCTTCCGCGGCTCAGGTTGTGCGACCGTATTTCCGCCAACGAGGACATGGTGTTTTTTGTTCGATTTTGGAGGCGTCATGAAGACTTTCCTGACAACCCTTGACAGGGCCGGCTCATGGATGAATGTTCTCGGGGGGACCGTCCTTGTCTCGATGATGCTTCTTACTGCGGCAGATGTTCTATTGCGTCTGCTCGGAAGACCCATCACCGGGACCTATGAACTTGTCGCCCTCGGCGGAGCCTTAGTCGTGGCCTTTGCCATGCCGCAGGCCACGAGGGAAAACGCCAATGTTGCCGTCGAGTTCTTCGTAGAGGGTAGATCCAGGCAAATCAAGGAGGCTATGTTCGTTTTTGCGAAGGTGCTGGGGACTGTTCTCTTCGCCCTTCTTGGATGGTTTCTCTGTCAAAAGGCAAGTGACCTCTATCGGGACGGCTTTGTCACCAGTACCCTGAAGTTCCCCTTTTATCCGGTCGCATACGGACTGTCTTTTTGCTGCTTTGTAGAGTCGTTGACGCTTCTTGGGCAGATCGTCCGGAGACTTGGTCGGGAGGTTGAACATGAGTGAAACAGCCGTGGGAATTATTGCCATAGTAGTACTTTTGGGGCTATTCCTGACGGGCATTGAACTGGCGTTCGCTATGGCAATCGTAGGTGTTGCGGGCTATGCTTATGTGATCTCCCCGAGCGCAGCAATGTACCTTCTGGCTAATGACTTCTACGATGCCCTTGAATCGTATGGATTGACGGTCATCCCTCTTTTTGTCCTCATGGGCCAGATTTCCTGGCACGCAGGCGTTGCCGGCAGACTCTACGATAGTGCCAATCGGTTCGTGGGTCACATCCACGGAGGTTTGGCCGTTGCTACGGTAGCGGGAGCCATGATGTTCAAGGCGATCTGTGGATCGAGTGTGGCCACGGTGGCCACGTTTTCGAGTGTTGCCATTCCTGAAATGGACCGGTTCAACTATGACAGAAGATTGTCCACAGGCATCGTGGCAATAGTGGGGACTCTCGGTTTTCTGATCCCCCCGAGCGTGACGCTGATTGTCCTTGGACTTATCACTGAACAATCCATAGGAAGGCTCTTCTTGGCCGGCATGATTCCCGGATTGATCTTGGCCGTTCTCTGCATGGGCATTATCTTCGGGTGGTGCAGGATCAACCCGTCCATCGGGCCCCGGAGCGGGAGAGCTTCGTGGGGCGAGCGCTTCAAAACACTCCCGGCGGTCATCGGGCCTTTGGCGATCTTTGTCGTTATCATAGGCGGACTCCTGAACGGGTTTTTTACGCCTACAGAGGCCGGCAGTATCGGCGCCCTCGCCGTGCTTATCCTGTGTCTGGCCAAGAGAGAAATCGGCTTTTACGGCGTCACGCAGTCGATCAAAGAGGCCTTGCGGACTTCCTGCATGGTTCTTCTCATAATAGCCCTTTCAACCGTATTGAGCCACTTCATAGCCGTGACCGGCATTCCGAACGATATCGGCGTCTGGGTGCAGGATCTTCCTGTGCATCGCCACCTTGTTGTAATCATGATATTCGTGGTCTACCTAGTGGGCGGTTCCTTTATCGACGATTTGGCCTTTATGATTATGGCAACTCCCATCTTCTTTCCTATTATCATAAAGCTCGGTTATGATCCCATCTGGGCCGACATCATGCTGTCGCTGGTTCTCTGCATCGGAAGTGTAATACCGCCCGTCGCAATATGTGTCTTCGTGGTGAAGAATATCACGAACGTGCCCACCAACGTCATCTACAAAGGAGTATACCCATTTCTCATCGCCTTGCTGGTCGTTGTAGCCCTTCTGTTCATATTTCCCGGATTGTGCCTTTATTTGCCCTCCGTGTTGATGAAATGACGATAGGATGCCTGCAGGGCGTACAAGCCCGGGTTCTTTTTGAAACTCGATCTTTTCAATCATGGTCAACCCATGCCTTTACCTCCAAAAAGGAATATCTCTCAAGAATGCCGAAGTGAGCGAGCCTCTTTGCCTTTAGTTTCGTCAGAAGCGGAGATGAAATGCCGCAGAGAAACTTTGCGGCGTTCAGCGGTGAGTAATGGTCCCCTGCAACTTTGTTGAATTCGCCCGTCAGCTCACTGAGACGGAATGTACCGAGAGGCTTCAATTCCACCGTCTGCCGAACAGCAGCTTGACCGGCCTTACAAAATGAACAGTGTCCGCACCGGTCCTTATCGAGTTCTTCTCCGAAGTAATGAGCGAGGCTTTTGCTGATACAGGAATTGCTCTCAAAGAAATCGACCATGCCGTGTATCCTTTGTATTTCGTGCTCTTCCTTTGATTTGAACAGCCCGCACATTCTCTTGGCTACCGTGTCGACGTCAAAATCGGGAGTCAGGATTTCGTAAACTTCTATTGTTTGTCTGGACTGCAATTCAATCCAACCCTTTTCCGAGAAATAATCCAAAGCAGCGACGACGCGTTGCCGGTCGGTTCCTGCATAACGCCGAAGGATTCCTTCCATATCCACATGCGCCCAGATTTTCTTTGTGCGGCAATTGTCGAAGACCGCTTTAACAAAGTCCTTCCTTTCTCCACCAAATTTGTCTATGATGAATGAGGGCTCTTCGAGATATTTTAATGTGTACTCCTGAAAATACGTATATCTGGGTCTAATAATACCCTCTATGTCCAGGTAAACAAGCAAGGTTTTCAACGGTAGTATTCTGATGTTCATCTCATTACACAGAGCGGTCAATTTGACTTGCCATACCGGATCGCTATGATCCCGTATTCTGTAGAGCAACTTGTTAATGGATTGGTCTTCCGGCGTATCCCCATAGATGAAATTCTCCAGCACACTGACACTGTCCCTGTTGCCCAATACTTCGCAAAACGCCGTCTCGCCGTCTCTTCCGGATCTTCCGATTTCCTGACTGTAACCTTCTATGGACTTCGGCAAATCGTAATGAATCACCCGACGAATGTCTTTCTTGTCTATTCCCATCCCGAAAGCAATGGTTGCAACAACGCAGGCTATTCTTCCGGCCAGAAATTCATTCTGAATCCGTTCCCGCTCTTCAGTGTTCATTCCTGCATGATATGGGAAAGCCACGATCCCGTTGTCGGCAAGAAAATCCGAAACGTGCTCGGCGGTTTTCTGCAGTGTGACATATACTATGGTTGGAGCCCTCGGGGATTCGGTGATTCGCTGAAGCAAACGCTCTCTCTTATGAGATTCGGAAGTCGGCGTAATCTGCAGGAAAAGGTTGCTGCGATAAAAACCTGTGACGGTGACGTTTTCTCTCGGCACCTCTAACTTGACACACATATCCTCTATGACTTGTTCCGTCGCCGTTGCAGTCAACAGCAGCACCTGTTGAATGCCGAATTCTCTTTTGTAGGCGGGCAGCTTCAGATATTCAGGACGAAAATTGTGTCCCCATTCCGAGATGCAATGTGCTTCATCGACGACGAGCAACGAGATATTCATTCTCTGAAGATGAGAACGAAAGCGTTCATTCCTGAATCGCTCAACTGAAATCATCAATATTTTCAATTCGCCGTTCTTTGCTCTCCTGAGAATGTCGTCATAGTCCTCTTTGGTCAGAGTAGAATCGAGACGGGCCGCCGGAATATGATTCCTTTCCAGAAAGTCGATTTGGTCTTTCATCAGAGCGAGCAATGGAGAGACCACCACGGTCATGTGAGGCAGAATCATCGCAGGAAGCTGGTAACAGAGCGATTTTCCGGCCCCTGTCGGAAAGATTGCCGCAGCGGAACGCTGTCCGACTATTCTGGAGATGACTTCTCTTTGTCCCGGTCGAAATGAATTGAATCCGAAATACTTCTGTAACTCCTTTTCAATCATATTCTCTCTCTCTCTTGTGTTCTCCTATGTGTTGAGGCCGCCGACGTGGAAATAGGCTGCGGCTATGTCCGGGCAATGGCCGTCATGTTCCTTCCGCTGCCCGGGCGGCACGCACCTTATCTTGTGGGTTTGATTGTCTATATCCTTGAAATGAGCATCAACCCAGCTCCGAAAGAATCCTTTTGATTTGAGCATCAAGGTCAGGCAGCTTGGTCTGAACAATGTCCCAAATGATTTCCAGATCAATGCCGAAGTACTGATGAATGAGTACATCTCGCAGGCCCCCGATCCTAGCCCAATCAACTTCGGGATAGCGTGATCGTACCGCATGGGGAACGCTCTTGGACGCCTCACCGATTATTTCGAGATTACGGATTACGGCTTCCTGTCTAGTTAAATCCTCGACGAACTCTTCGTAGGACATTGCGGAAGTCAGGGTCCGTATCCGTGCCAACGATCTCACCATGTCTTCAAGAGAGACCCTATAATCCCTGGGCATACACGGTCTCCTCAAATATCGGTTTTCTCAGCCTCGGTTTGACTGCCTCGGCAATCACAAGGTCAACTCGGCGGCTAAACAGGCGTTCCAGGAAAAATTTCAAGTCCATGTAGTTATCAAAAGTCTTCGTTTCAAACTCCACCAGGAAGTCCATGTCGCTGGCCTCGCTTTGTTCGCCGCGTGCGTATGAACCGAATAGGCCGAGGCGACGAACTCCTAAGCTCTTGATGGTTTCACGATTCTCTTCCAGTTTGCTAAGAATTTCATCGCCGGTCATCGCTCAACTCCTTCTCGAGCAGCGGGGCTGCTAAAGCGTCTCCGTAAGGCGCTTTGACATCGGAGAGGAGCGTGGCACCTATCGCAATGCCCAAGTTTCCGGGGCTCTGCTCGTTGCGGATGCCGGTACGCCCTCCCATTTTCAAACACGCATAGCATGCTTCGGCCCTTCAAACCAGAAGTTCCGGTGAAAAGCCCGGAACACCCTGATCCAAATCGGGAACCCTCCGAGAATGAGGCCGTGAACCGAGGAATCCGCCGGAACATTCCTTTCTTGTTCACTGCCAAAACGATTCCGACAGCCCGAATGTTTCGCTCAACCAGGAGAGGTACACTCCATTGGCCTTGATCCGGAACAGCCCTTCATGGTCCCGGACGAGTTTCTTGGCCTCGTCGTACTGTCCGATTTTACACAACAAGTACACCCGGTACTGTATGACGTGCCTGCTCTCCGGGGCGGTTTTCACTTCGGCGAGGTAACGTGCCGCGGTGCCGTATTCCCGGTCAGCAACGGCCCTCACGGCCATGTGAAAAGCCGCATCGGAACGACTGAGCCCTTTGTAGGCCCCCTCTTTGCCGAGAACCCGATCCGAGTCGACGAATGCCGGTCCCCCGGCGAGCAAGAGAACCGGAAACCGTAATTGCGTGTGGGTGAGGATTTCATGGACCTGTGAGATCTCCTCGGAAATCGACATCTTGACGGCACCGGTGAACTTGTCGTTGATCAACCGTTGCACATGGAAATACTCGATGGTTCTCTCCCTGAGCCGGTGGGGCCACAGCTTCCGGACAAATTCGGATTGCCCGAAGCCGACAAGCGCGGCGGAAACGTCCATGACGTCTTCCAGATCGTGAAAGCTGCGGCCCCAATGATCTTCGGGTTTGCCGAGGATTCTTTGCGGGAAGTTGTCGACCAGGGGTTCGGCGTCTTCCACCCAGTCCTCGAGGTCTTTGCCGTCCATGAGGAACGTGGTTCCCAGCAGTTCCGGAATCTCAAATCCGCAATAGAACAGTTCCCGGCCCAACGCCGGATCACGCCACTGCCTCGCGAATTGCTCTTCGGACGCCGGGGATCCGGCATTGCGGGTTCCCACCATCATCCACTCGAATCCCGCGCCGGTCCAAATCGAACAGTCCGGAAAGACTTTGCGGAAACTCTTGATAACGGATTTTATTGCAGTCCACGGCAACTGATACACCGGCAGCCAGTAGGTGACAATACCGCCCTTGTTCAAGCGGTTTCTGATCAGTTCAAAGTACTCTTGTGAGTAGAGGTTGACCACGCCGGCCGACAGGGGCGGCGGAGGCTCGGCCGTGATTATGTCGAAACCGCGTTTGGAAACCTGCAGAAAGAAACGCCCGTCTTCGACATGGACGGTGACCCTTGGATCCTTGAGCGGGTCGCGAAGGCCGCCGGAAAAAACGATCTCGCTGCTTCCCACGATGTCGGCCGAGATGTCCACCACATCGATGGTCTCGAGATCGGGTGATTCGGTCAATGCCTTGGCGGTAGCCCCTACTCCGTAGCAGACGAGCAGTGCGCTCCGCGGCGAAGGGTGCACGGCGAGCGGCCAGTAAGCGAAAAGACTCATGTACCTTCTGCCGCTCAGGCAATTGGCCGCCATGGAATGGCTGTTCGTTATCAGCCGAGTGCAGACGGGGGGCTCACCCGGACCTTTTCGCCAGAACTGGCTCGTTTCGGTCAAACCCTCCCTGACTGCAACGGGCTTCCACCCGGGTTCATCCCGGTGGTATTTTTCGCCTACCGCAAGGATACGCTCCTTCATCGTTCCAAACGGAAAAGAATAGATACAAACCAAGAATGCAGCGGCCAAGGCATATCCCGCGGGTTTTCTCCATTTGACCGCGGAGCCCCCGGACCGGTCCAAAGTAATGAGCGCGACCACTGCATATGAGCATGAGAGGAGAAAAAGGGCCGATTCCATGCCCGCGTAGGGGAGGAGGATAAGCCCTGCCGCCAAGGCCCCGAACATGGCGCCGGCCGTGTTGCACATGGCGGTCAGTCCTGTTGCTTCCAGGCTCTTACCCATTTCCTCGTGTACGGTCGTCCCAATCAAGGTGAACAGGATTCCCGAGAGCAGTGACCCGGCAAACATCAGCGGAAAAGAGAAGTAGAGCGTACGGACCCAGGGAGAGACGAACCCGGGAGCCGCATCGACCACATGATCGAACGCAACATAAGCCGACAAGCAGCTGATCCCTGCAACGAGGGCAGCGGAGGGTAGATGATTATGGGCCGAAGGCTTTCGCCGACACCATGCCGAAGCCGTTATCCCGCCTAAGGCTATTCCGGCCAGCACCACGGCCAGCATCATCGCGAACGCGATGCTCACCGCATCGATGAAAAGAAGGAGGAATCTGAACCAAACCACTTCCAAGGCCAGCATGACGGCCCCGCAGAGAAATCCCGCGGACAACATCCGGACGGTTTTGGGCGAAAGTTGAGATAGTTTGAGCCGAGCATTTGACGGTTTTTTCCCATCCGCAGACCCGCGTTTCATCCCCGCAGCGATGGAAAAGGCGCCCGAGGCCGCGGCAAAACACAGGATTGCGGCTATGAAGCCCGTGCCCGTAACGCCGAACACGCCCACTAAGAGCACTTCGGTGAGAAGGGTCCCGCAAACCGCGCCGAACGTGTTCCACCCATAGAGCCTTCCCAGTACGGTCCCGAACTGCGGCGATTCCGAATACAGGGCCCGCACCAGCAACGGTAACGTCATGCCCATGGCAGTGGAAGGAACCATTAACAAACAGAAAGAAATGCCCAGCCGCAACGAGTTGAGTGCCGACGGGCGGTGCGAGACGGCTCCGAAAAGGGGGGCCGACCACTGAGTCAAAGCCGGAAACAAGAGAACCAGGCCGAAACCGGAAATCCCGACAATTATCTCGATCAGACCATAAAGCCTGACGGGCCGTTTCACCCGGGCCTCATACTTGACCACAATTGCGTTACCCAGCGCTATTCCCCCCATGAAAGCGGACAATACTATCGAGCTTGCCCACACGCTGTTACCAAACATAAGGCCTGCGAGCCGAAACCAGACCGTCTCAAAAATGAGCCCTGCCGCTCCCGACAAAAAGAACACGGTGCAGAGCCCCCGTGCGGCGGGAACCCCGTTTCTATGCCATACGTGCATAAGTAGATCCCTGAAAATTCCTATGACTGTGGGCCGTTATGGTGTCGCTCCTTGAATACTGCGGACGCCTTCACGTTTGTCATTGCGAGCCCGAGGCTTTGGGAGGGCACGGCAATCTCAGCCTTTCACGAGGCATTGAGATTGCTTTCCCGCGTTCTGCGCGGGACTGCGCTCCTCGCAATGACAGGAACCGACGGGCGGGCCGACTTCTCCTTCAGCATCGGAGGCGACACGGAAATCCGTTCAGAGAGGGATCGGACACACCTGTGGGTCACTCGAACGACGTTGAACTGAACCGGCACGCGTCTTCTCTTCGGTTACGATTTGGGAGAGCGTACGGTCAAGACCGGGCAGCCTGCGGTGCGCACGACGTTTTCAGCAGTACTGCCCATGATCAGGTGTTTGATTCCCGTCAGTCCGTGTGTGCCCATGACGATCAATCCCACGCCGTTCTCGTCGGCAAAACCCACAATTTCATAAGCCGGGTTGCCGATCCGTGAGAAGCACTCCACCTTGGCCACTCTCTTGCGGCATTCGGCGGCGATCAGGTTGAGCGCCTTGTCCACCGACTCTTGGATCGCATCCAGTGCCGACCGTATGTCTATCGGCACTCCCTCGTCCAAGGACGGATATCCCAACTGTGATGAATTGATCACGTGAAGAACCAGGAGATCCGCTCCGAATGTTTCCGCATATTCAATGGCCAAATGGCGTGCGGGTAACGAATTCTCCGAGAAATCCGTGGAGAAGACGATTCTTTGGGGTATCATTGTACGTTGCCTCCAGGAAGTTGAGGGTAGACGGGCGGTGACCGGTACGCATCACAGTAAAGATTCTCCGCCCACAGATCAAGTGGAGAACGGCGAAGAACGAAACTTAGCCGGCGCCCTTGGGAGACTTCATGACGGATGCGGATGAAAGACACGGACTCTTGGCCACGGTCAACGAAGTAATAGAGAAGTTCGGGTTGATTCGTTCCGGCGATGCGATCGTCGTGGGCGTTTCCGGGGGGCCCGACTCGGTCGCGCTGCTTCATGTGTTGAGTCTCTTCAGGGACGAGAGGTACTTGAGGCTCACCGCTGCCCATTTGGACCATGGGCTCCGCCCGGAGTCGAGACAAGATGCCGAGTTCACAAGGGACTTGTCGGAGTCGCTTGGAATCCGAGCTTTCGTGGACTTTGCGGATGTCCGGCGGCGGGCCTCGGAATTGGGAATAAGCGTGGAAGAAGCCGGCAGAAAGGCCAGGTACGATTTTTTTGAACGCGTCCGCGCGGCCGTAGGCGCCCAAACCGTAGCCACGGCTCACCACCTGGACGACCAGATGGAAACCTTTTTTCTCAGAGTTTTTAGGGGCTCCACGTTGACGGGTCTTGGAGGAATCGCTCCGAAGCGGGGCCGGATCATACGTCCCCTCATAGAGTCACGAAGGACGGAGATTCTTCATTTCCTCGATGAGCGGCACATTCCCTATCGGATAGATGGTTCCAATCTTTCTGCCGATACGGATCGGAACTTCATCCGCAATCGGTTGATTCCCTTGATCGCGGAGAGGTTTCCCGATTTCGCACGTCCTTTGATGCGGAGCGTGAAGTCAATACGGGAGGAAGAGCAATTCCTGGAAAGCATGGCCCGGGAACTGAAGTCTTACACGGTGCGCCAAGGCGATGACCGGGTCGTCATGGCCATTCCGGATTTGCTCAAGGTTCCGCGGGTTCTCGCCGGCCGCGTTGTCCTTGGCGGTCTCTATGGGCTTTCCGGCCCCTCTGTGAGGTGGGCCCGAGTCCATTTGGACACGATCTTCAAGGTAATGCACTCCGACAACCCTTCCGCGGAGATCGACCTCCCGGGGGGGATCGTCCTGGTCCGGGAGTATGACCGGCTCACGTTCGCCGTAGGAAGACCAGAACGGCCGCACCCATTCTCCGTAACCGCGGCCGGACCCGGGGATCTTCGCGTCCCGTCGACAAATATGATCATGACGTTTGAGATCATCGAGGCCCGAAGAAGCGGCGTGTCGGTTGGTGCGGCCGGTCCCCTGGACGCCTATTTCGACGCGGACGACGCGCCCTTTCCTTTGACGGTCCGGTCGCTCCAACCGGGAGATCGTCTCCGGCCGTGGGGAATGACGGGCACCCGCAAGCTTAAGGAGATTCTCATAGACCGCAAGGTTCCCCGTCGGCTCCGTATGAAAATTCCACTGCTCGAGAAGGATAACGAAATCCTGTGGATTGCGGGAATCCGACGGGGGAGGGCGGCCCCGGTGGTGCCCGAGACACGACGGGTACTCAAAGTAATGGTGAAGGGACTTAGGTTGTAAGACGGGGAATGCGGATCGAGACGATTAACCCGAAAGATTACGGTCAGGGACCCCCGTTCCGCGATAGAGTGTTGATACCGGAGCGGCTACGTGCCAAGATGGATAAACCGATTCAAGAGGAAAGGTGGTCCGGGTTGTTGAAGCCCCTGCTCATGCTCGTGGTTTTGGGATGTCTGCCGGTGCCGGGTATTTCAGGCCGTTCGATTGCCGCGGATTTCCTTTCGAGACAAGGGGGTGCGACTCCGGCCGTTTCCCGGGGCTATGCGCAGCGGTCTCCCGACTCGATCCGGCACTTCGAGCCCAACCCGGCGGGCAATGCCTTCAAGGAGTCGGCAACCAGGCTCTTCGAAACGGTCTTGAGATTGATCGATACCCAATACGCGGAGCCCATTTCCAAGAAAGATGTGCTCGATCACGCCCTCAAACGCCTCGCGTTGACCATACTTCCGCAATGCATGGACGGGGTGCGGCGGATGGAAGACTCCACAGAGCCTGCCGAACAGTATTTCTACAATGCGGTGGAGGCCATTGCCGACAACTGCGGCATGGACAAGAACCGCCTCTTGAACAGTTCCATGAAAATGCTGTTGAGGGATCTCGATCCCAATTCAGGTCTCTTGGATGCCTCGCTTCTCAAGGAATTGACCATCAGTACTTCGGGGAAGTTCGGCGGCGTGGGCATGGTTGTCAGTCCCAAGGACGGCGACTACGTGGTGATTTCTTCCTTTGACGGATCACCGGCGTACAAGGCCGGGATCAAGTCGGGAGACACCATAATGGAGATCGACGGTAAACCTCTCCACGGCATGCCCCTGATGGAAGTGCTCCAACTGGTGCGCGGTCCGGCCGGGTCGAGAATGTCACTTACGATAAGGGACAAGAAGACTGGAAGGATAGGGCGTCTCGGGCTAAGGAGAAGTGTTATCCGCGTGCCCCCGGTGCGCCACGCCATGCTTTCCGCCGGCATTGGATACCTGCGCATCGTGAACTTCCAAAACGATACCGCGACCCAAGTCAAGAAGGCTTTGGAAAGAATGTTCGACTTCGACGAAGGAGGCCTGAAGGGTTTGGTCCTGGACCTGCGCGACAACCCGGGCGGCTTGTTCGGAGAAGCAATTGCCGTTGCGGACCTCTTCCTGCCGTCGGGCGTCATCACGTCGGTACGAGGCCGCACCCGCGAATCTTACAGCGAGTTCAAGGCGAAGCGGGAAGGCACGTATCCCGAGGTTCCCATGGTGGTTCTCATCAACAAGGGATCGGCGAGCGCGTCCGAGATACTTGCCGCAGCTTTGCAGAGCAGACCCGAAGTTCTTGTCATGGGCGAGAGGAGCTTCGGAAAGGCGTCCGTGCAAGCGGTTTTTGCCCTGGGAAAGGGTACGGCGCTTCGCCTCACCACGGCCCATTACTACACGCCCGACGGCAAGGACATCCACGGCAAGGGGCTCGAACCCGACGTGAAGACGACGTCTCCCAAGGGCCTCGACAGAACGAGAATAGCTGTTGCTGATCGGCGTACACTGGAAAGCGATCCCGAAATCGCCCAGGCGGCGGCGTACCTGAAGAGAGACAATCTCAACGGGGGATCGCCGTTCACATCCCTGTATTGAAAGAAAACCGGGGCTCGTGAATTTCTTCCTTGACCCCGACGGAACATGCGCTCCCGAGGATGTCGTTTGTCCGGGAACACGGACGTGCACAATGAATTGAAACGTGGTATCGTTTCGTGTGAAAGGATGAGTCTTAGAATCACGAAGACCGACTTCGGCAAGTTATAGGTGGAGATGTGACGGATCGACAGACATGGTGGAATTGCTCCTGCGGCACGCGCCGGTTGTTGACCGAAGAACGGATCAAGTCCGGAGAGGAAAACTGTCCGCAGTGCGGCGCCGTGGTAGGAGAGGAAACGGACATGGGCTCGTCGGTGGCCGATACCCAGTTGATTAACATCGGCGACATGGCACGTATGGCTCAGGAAGGCGTGGACGTGGGGGTTTCCGGAGAATGGGACACGACAATGGCCCACAATGCGAAATCCTCGGGTGATGACGACCGGGATCTGTAGCATCGAGCAGTGCCGTATCCGCATTTCCATATTCCACGGGGCGCGGTTCCCCCCGGGCCCATCAACGAACCTGGTGCGGTGCCCTGTACCCGTTCGGCGATGACGGGAGAAATCCTCTGCTGGATCGTTGTTGCCTGTTCTGCGACGCGCCAAAGAGGGCTCCGGCATTGCGTGTTTCCGGATCGTACGCTCCCGGGACCCGGTGGATGCCGTGTAGTCCATTTTTTGCTTGACCCGGGCAAGGCATCTGTGGCACAACACGCTTTTCGGACGGTGACCCTGGCGGCGTGATCAGAACCCCCCGTTGAACCGGACAGGGGCACGGAAACGGGCTCAACCCGGAAAACCTAATCCGTTTTCTTCGCCGTTTCTGAGAAAATGGATCTTGGTGCTTGCTTTTGCACTGATTTTTGTGTATATTTTGGGTGCCTTTCGCTGGAAAGTGCGCTTTGTTATGTTGTGTTAAGGAGGTTGGATGAGCATGAGATTGCCTGCCGGCCATGCCAAAAGGCTTTTTCTGGGATTTTCCTGCTCAGTTATGTTTCTGGTGGTATTTGCCCTGCTGATTGCCAACAATACTGAAGCGGTATCTTCAAGTATCTCCAAGTCCCCTATCGAAGACTACCCCTTAACCATTGGAATTCCCACCAACAATCCGGAAACGACCATCGACTTCTACAAGAAACTCGGCTTCAGGGCCACGGAAGGACTGTCCGGCGGTCTGGACGTGGTGTGCATGGAAAAGAAGGGTACCCCCTACAAACTGGAAATCTGCCACAACAGATTCTCTGAGGCAGGTCCGCTTTCAGGGGGAGTTTCCGGGATGAGCTTCCAGGTCGAGAGTCTCGCGGATGCGGTGACGCTGCTCAGGAATAAAGGACTGCAGTTCGTCGAAACTTCGGGTACCCGCGACGGAGTCCATTACGCTTCCTTGAGGGACCCCAACGGTATCAGCATAAAGCTGTTCGAACAGTGACACAAAAAGGGAAACCCCAAGCGGGCTTCCCTTCCCCCCCCACACACACACAGCGGTCAAGTCTCCCCTTGGATCAATAACGGATTTC
>JAZDHD010000199.1:0-12876 GCA_043806215.1 Pseudomonadota bacterium
TCGCCCCGATCATGGTAGTTTACCTGGTCGTTCAATGGGTGCTATCATCAGTACCATTGGAAGGCCATTGGAGGAACCATGCGGGCACCTACGAAATTCTCGGAGGACATCGTTCCGTTGAGTGATATGAAAGTCAACCCAGGCAGAATCGTGAACCAAGTTGACAAGAACCGCAGGCCGGTCCTCCTGACCAACCGAGGACGCGGCGTGGCGGTCGTTCAATCGCTCCAGGATTACGAGAATCAGACCGAAGAGCTGACCTTTCTGCGTGGCGTCGTCCAAGGGCTGATGGATCTCGAGGAAGGGCGCGAAATGAGCCTGCAAGAGGTCAAGAAGCGGCTCGGACTGAGCTGAAGCCGTGCCCCCCGGGAGATGGAAGCTCACGTTTGCGCTGTCCGCTGTTCAGGATCTTGAGGCGGTTCGGGCTTGGTACGCTGATCGGCAGGTTCCTGAAACGGGAGAGCGTCTGGTGGAGGAAATTGTCTCGGCGGTGGAACGGCTCGCCGATTTCCCCCGGAGCGGCCGGATCGTTCCGGAGTTCGGTGTCGCCAAGCTACGGGAGATAATACATCCGCCGTTTCGTGTCATCTATCGCCTCGGTTCGGCGCCGGGTTCGGATCGTCCGAATATGGCGCAGTGAACGAACCCTTCGTATGCCTTAACCATGGATGCAGTAAATAACTGTGTTATGTGTCCGGAGTTGACGCAGTGACGATTCATAGATTGTGGACTAATCTGTGGATCGGCATCCACAACGAGGACGCCGTATGAAGACCATTCAGATGACTATCGACGAATCTCTGCTGATGGAAGTGGATCGAGTGACCCAAGAGCTAAAGACCACCCGATCCGCATTTATTCGGTCCGCCCTCCAACTTGCGCTCAGGCGGCACTTCATCGCGAACCTTGAGGAACAGCACGCTCGGGGCTATGCGCGTCTACCGGTCGCTCCGGATGAGTTCGACGACTGGGACGAGGAGCAAGCGTGGGGGCAGCCGTGAATCAAGGAGACGTATACTGGTATGCGTTCAAGAAGCCGGACAAACGTCGGCCCGTCCTTGTTCTGACACGGGACTCCGCCATTTCCTTTCTGACGTCCGTCACCGTGGCTCCCATCACCACCACGATACGGGCTATCCCTTCGGAGGTGCCCCTGTCTCCGGCGGACGGCATGTTCACTACGTGTGCGGTGAATCTGGACAACATCCAAACCGTTCAGAAGTCAAGAATGGGAGGCTTTATTACCCATCTTTCGCATCAGCCGATGCGCAAAGTCAAGCGGGCCTTCGAGTTCGCTCTGGGTTTTGACGCGCTGTGGTAAGGGGACTTCCGAGGACACAATACTGATTTTGCCATACGTCGGCTTCCTTCCAACAAGATCGTTTCATTGCCGATCCTTCGCGCATCGTGGTCCCCGGCAGGCCGGTTTCTGACCATGAGGCCGCCGGGAAGAACTCATGCTCGATGATGGCTCTTTGGAGCAATTCCGTGAACATCGCCCCCATCAACCGACTTGCATGGTTCGGCATGACAGGGGCAGTAAGACCCACAAATACCGCTTCGTCGAGAATTTTTGACCCTCCCGGGAGAATGCTCCCGTATTTGACCCACCAGAGAGTTCGGATTCACCTCCAGGCTTTTGACTGATGATTTCGATTGGGCGACGCTCAGGAGCATTATCGTTCCTGGGGGATTGTCGTGAAAAGTAGTCTGCCGGCACGGACAGGACGCATCCATAATCCCGCCGCGGTGTTTCAGGTGATGCAGCGCGGGAACAGTGGCCGGGACGTTCTCTTTTGAATTCAGGGGACACAAAACTTATTTTGTCCCGGGTGTGGGGTCACGTCTTTGCTTGTGACTCATCTCGGGCAACGCTTGCTCGTCTCCACGTTCATCCGCGGCCTCCATCGTCGACTGAACCAATCGCGCTTCTCAGGCCTGCATAACGATCCGGTCCATGAGCATGCGTGCTCTTGCCCGTTCAACGGCCTTTACGGGGACAATCGAGATCGCGCTCTTCGACTTGAGTCAAGCAAAGACCCTCTTCTTTCTCTCTTGAGTTCTCTTCTCCACGGATCATTCCGATCCATCCTCTTTATTGGCATGAAGTCTTCATGGGCGTCATCCGTATCCGTCCCTCTTCGATCACTGAAAAATGACCGGCCCAGTCTTGTCGTGCCGATACTGCAATTACGGCAGTCCTCGCAACAAAGGAAGGCGATCTCGGGTGAATTCTGAACAGGATGATCCCGCAAGAAGACGGCAGCCGAGCACGGAAAGCCAACTCTCCGAAGTCTTTGTCAAAGGTCAGAAGAATCCGGCTTTCCGACTGCGCCGTTGCCAATACCTGCCGGTCGCTGCTACCCGGTGCGTCCGCGCGTACCCACACCACGTCGTGACCAGCGACTCTAAGAGCTTCCACAGCGATTCTTGGGAAGTTCTCGTTGGCGAGGAATTTCATGGCTCAAGAAGCTCCAAAGGGTAGACCTTCTCAGCTTGAAGGACCATCCGGGCGTACGCGAGACAAGCGTGGAGGTCGTCAACCGTAAGTCCTGGATAATTGCCGAGAATATCATCTTCGGACCAGCCGTGGGCCATGAGTCCGACTATGAACTCCACTGAAAGACGGGACCCCCTGATGACGGGCTTCCCAACCAGTATTTCCGGATCGATGACAATGCGTTTCTTCCAGTCCATCAGTAGGTCCTCCCTCACCGGACCTTGCCGGCTCCTTTCCACCATAGTCCCTTCTGCGGAAAAGGGTCAAGCCGCGACACGCGACCCATGGATATGGCTTATCGATTCTTGGATCATGCATGCCCTTGCCCGCTCAACGGCCGAAACACGGACCATCATTGGTCTGCCGGCGAAGCCTTGCGGGCCTTTTCCTTTTTCACACGGTCGATCTCCAACGACGCCTTGATCCCCCGGTTTCGCACCGAGTACCACATCAACCGTTTGCGGTCCATGACAAAGAATCGTTTGCCGAACTTGCGGAGGGCTCCGGGGTCTATGGCAATACCCAGCCCCGGGGCATCGGGCGTAGTGATCGTCCCCTTGTCGTGGACAAACTGAGTGACGAGTATCCCGTCTCGTGCTTCCACGGTCCAACCAGGCGGGTTAAGAGGGTATTCCAGGTCCTTCCGGTCGGCAAAGCCGCTTGCAGCCATCAATTGCAGGTTGACGGCGAACCCTATGCCGTTGGTCCAGGTGTGCGGACTGTACAGCAAGCCGTGTTCACGGCAAAGCTTCGCCACTTCGAAGGTCTGAGCGATTCCCCCGGTGAATATGGCGTCCGGTTGGAAGATGTCGTAGCACCGCCGCTCGATCATCATCGCGAGTTCGGCTAGACCCGAGGAATGGATCTCCCCACCCGAGATGGGCAGCCGACTGTAAGCGGTCAGCTCGCTCAGATCCGAATACGCGTCCATGGGCAAAGGTTCCTCGAGCCAAGAGATTCCCGCGTCCGCACACACGTCCGCGAACCGCTTTGCCCTCTCCAGGTCCCACAAAGGGGCATCTCCGATGATCGTGACTCTCCACCCCTGATTCGCATCCACGCCGATTTTCATCTTGTGGCCGATTGCCTTGGCCGTCTCGACCACGTGTCCGATGTCCACGGCTTCGTCGAAGTCGTGAACTCTCAGTTTGATCGAGCGAAATCCCTCTTCGTACCGTGCTTCGGCCTCCTGTATCCGATCTTCGGCCGTCTTCAGTTGACCCGTGGACGCGTACAGCGTCACCTTACACGGTTTACCGCCAAGAAGCTCGCAGACCGGCTTACCTTCGATCTTTCCCTTGATGTCCCAGAATGCCGGTTCAACCCAGTAGTTGCGCCATCCCAGATACGAGACCTCACGCAGTCTCTGCTGAATCAGCGCGATGTCCGTGGCCTCTTCCCCGATCAAGTACGGACCCAGGAGTTCTCCGATCCCGGCCCGCTCTCGGCCCATGGCCGGGCCTGCGCTGTAACCCTCTACCCCGTCCTCGGTGATCACCTTGATCAGGGTAAACCTGTTCTCGGTTTGGGGAAATCCGGGAATCCAACTGGGATAGAAGGTCGTAGGAAGGGGAATGGCCACGTGGTACAGTTCGATCCGTTTGATTATGCTCATGTGTTGTGCCTCATACGTGAGATTATTCCGTCAGTGATCCTCAACCGTTTTTCCTGATAGGCAAGAGCAAGGATTGCATCGTCGCCGGAGGCTTGAGGCCAATCGCCTACCCAAGTCCTCCATGGCGTAAATGCGGTCGCACATTCTGCTCCTGTTACCGAGTCTGAGAACTGGAACCAGAGCGTTCCGGGCACGGATGAACGGGCTCTAAAAACTTACAGTGAGAGACACATCCAGTTCAAAGATCGGATCTATCTTCCTGTCCGGGTTAATGCCGAACGTGGCATCGTGATGAGGGTCCGCGAAATTCTTCTTCCACGACGGGTTCGACCGGTCCATGCACGCGAATTTGAACCAGTCTCCCGGTTGAAACAAGCTGAAGGTCGCTTCCAACCGGTATCCCGCAAGAAGCTCCCACAAGGCGCCGACCCCTATCTCGTAACCGAGATCGGAATCGGGAACAGCGGGCGCGGGTTTTGCCAGCGTCCCACGCCTGCGGTAATCCACACTGCCGGTTCCCACGTTGTCCTTGAGGGCCGGCCTAATAAACCCCCATCCGTACCCGTGAGACAGCCGTTGAGCAAGAAAGAACCTCATGTACGCGTTGAGATTCGCAGCAGGGGCATAATCAATGCGAATTCCCCGGGCAAAGGCGTCGGAGAGATACCCGGAGCCGACCTGTGACATGGAGTTGTTTCCAGTGCCGTAACCGCTCACGAGCAACACGGAGTACGGGTTGAAAAGCCCGGTGTTGGTATATTGATCATCGAAAAAGGACGGTTGCCTGTCGATGAGAATGCCGTGTCTTCTGTCGGGGCCGGGAATCCAAGCCAGTATGACCGACATCCTTGTCGGGCCGAGAATGGCGCCCATCTCCACCATGTATCGCCAATGCTCGATGTACATATGGTGGTAAAACCTCGGGTCGTCCGATAATGCCCCCTGAATGTCCACCGGCTTGAGCACCTTGAGATTGCCCTCCATGTTGCGCTTCAGCATGGTCGTCTCATAAAACCAGTCCGCTTCCGCGTTGAAAAACCATCTCCCGTTGAAATATCGAACGAAGGCACCGCCCAGGAAGGCCCATGAACTTCCGGGGAGCGCCCGCTTCTTCTCCGAAGGCTTATTGACCGATTCAGGTCCAAAACGATACGCGAACGTCTCCGCCAAGATTCCGGTACTGAGGGGTCCGGACCCGTACGTAACCCAACCGGTGAGGTCGTATTGACGGCCGGAACTCGTATCGAGGGGATTGTAATACTCTCCGGGACTCTCCTTCAGTTCCACGTACACCTGATCTTGCCGGCGCCTCCATGGATACCAGCCGATTCCGATAGTCGGAGATCCCAGTGGAATCTCAAGCTGGACCGTCTCCGTCGAGGTATTGTCCTCACCGTTGAACATGAGGCCCGTTCCGAAGACAAGACCTCTCTTGCCGACGGTTATTCGGCCCCACGGGGTTTGGGCTTCGACCCATAGGGTGTTCCAGTAGCCCGGAGAAAACGATGCGCCTATTCCGGGCGAGGTCATGGTGGAATAGGTGTCGCCGGTGACGTCGGCACCGGCGCTCCAATCGGAGCGGACGTGCTCCACCGGGTACTGCACGCCGCTCTCGTTCGGACTGTAGGCCCAGGTGCCAATGTAGTAGGAGCCTGAGATCTTGATTGCAGGATTAAGCTCGAAATCCGCATTGATGCTCATGCTCATGCCGGAGCACGCCGAGGAGGTGCTGCTGCTCGTCTGGGTGAAATTCCCCGTGCCGTGCCAGCCGTTGATGGAGGCTGCACCGCCCTTTTCGGGAGAGGCGTTGTCAATGTCGTATACGCCGAAGAAGCCGTTCGGCCCCATTTGCGATATGTGTGAATAGCTCCACGTGTATTCCCCCTTGAGCTTGATTTCCAGCCCGCGGCATTGGTCCGGTCCTATTGCCGCAAGGAGGCATATGAAGAGCACCGCAGCAATGGCAGGAATACCCGGCATCAAGTGCTTCTTTCACCAAATCCCGAATACGAAGCCGTATTCATACGTCATGTTGATGCGAAAGCCCCTTTTGTCCCATTGACGAGCGTATCTCACCCTGCGTCGCCCCGTCAAACATTATTCGGTTGCGGTGGCCGGTCGGACTCAATAGATGGTCACGGGTTGTCGATGTGGCCGACGTCCAGCCATTCAGCCAGAGCCGAGGCGTGATCAGGCTCCAGATACCGTGTCGAGTACAGAAACCGCGTCCCGGCCGAAGTCGTGGTTTGGGCGATATCCTGATACTCGTTCTGCTCTCTCATGGTTGTGAGACACTCCGCCACCTCTGCTCCGGTGAGCCCAAAAGGCGGTTCCCGGAAGCTTTCCGCAGGGACGGGCCGAGGGTAAAGCCGAGAATTGTCCCGGACGACCTCGGCCATGAGCCAGAGCGGGCCCTCCGTTTTCCGCACCAGGATTGCGGCGTATGTTTCGCTCAGGCTCTGAAGGGAATAATAGTGCGGAACTCCATCCCTCCCGGGAATGAACCTGAGATCCGGATTCTCCTGCAACACTTGTTCGAGCAAGGGGGCGAAACGGGCCTTCCACTCGACATCCCCTGATTCAAAGAACCCTTGTTCTCTTAATTCGGCAAGGATGTCCTCATCTCGGACAAGTCGCCCCAATTCACTTCCGTCGCGGATGGCTTTAACAATACGGGTGCGGATTGCCGGGTCTTGATCCATTGTAGCCCCTCAGGGCAGCAGCCCTCGTTTGCTTAGTTCAGCGGCCACGTTTCCCAGAGCCAGTTTTTGGTATGTCGCTCCGGTGGGAGATCCTGTTTCTCCGTCCCAGCCCATCTCATCATAGTACATGTCCATGGCGCGGCTCATGTCTTCCTTGTCCATGCGGATGGTTCCTTTGCTCAATGCGTCCTTGTCCTTGGGGTCCCCGAACACCCAGCCGGGAATCGTGTCGTGCCTGGTCCGCATGTCCTTCGTTCCCATATCCCGAATTGTCAGGGCCCGATGCAGCACGAAGATTCTCTCTGCGGTCTCGTCAAGCTCTTGTCGAGACTTCTTGTCGCCGGTGGCCAGGCTGTAGAGCAACGACTCGATGGAGTCGTCGCCCCGATACTCACGCTCCTTGAGCGGTGACGCAATCCATGGCCCCATCCAGTTGCAGAGAGACAGGCAGTCATGCAATTCCTTTCTCAGGAGGGACCATTTCGCCATTTTGGCCTTGTATACGTTCATCGGCGTAAAGGCCGCCACGGCCTCCACCGCGTCGGGAGAACCCCAGATACCGGTCGCCAACCGTTTCTGGACCTCCAAGGGTAATCCGTTTCGAATGAAATTGCTGTGGGAATGGCATTGGGCATCACGGTTGTATTGCGTATTAATGATTACCCCGCATTGTCCCGCATCTTCGTTTGCATGATGTTTGGGATGCCCCAGTTTCCAATAAAGTAGCTCATGGTTTTCCAGCCATTCTTGCTCCGGGATGCCCCATCGCTCCAGCAGGTACCCTGTCCCCAATCCAAGAGCCGCAGCAAGCTCGCCTTCCTTGTTTGCGATCTTTGGGAGAAGCTCGAAAAGGAACGCGGGATCTCCCTGTTCGTACTTATCCCAAGAATAGCCCTCGAACTCCTTGGCGGGAACCTTGTCCTTGAAGACGCCGCGATAGTAGAGCGCTTGAAAGTCGCGTTGAAGTTGGCCGTAATTATCCCACATCCCAAAATCGTCTGCCAGATGCATCCCCACCATGCACGCCTCAATTGCGATTTGGCCCCTGGGGCCGTCGGGAAAGGTCTTAAAGAAGGACTTGCCGAACAGCAACCCGACGCAGGTATTTTGCCCCACTTCCGGGATGCCGTATTTCGCGGCAACAGCGGGAACTTTAAGCATGGTATGGCAACGTATGGGGCAAGCCGTGCAGCCGTTTCCTCTGACCGTGTACCGCCATGCCTTGTCGCCGAGAAAGAAGGCTGCATTGTTTGTCCGATACGCGATCCTGTTCAGGTTATGCGGCTCGCACGTACCCGTATCGATGTTCGGAGTCGCCGCACCCCATTGCCGACCGGCCGAAGCCATCCATCGCGATGCGGGGTTGTAGTGTTCGGCCCACCGTTGAGGACTATTGGGGACTACATGCTGGTTGTTGGCGCCCAGAAGCGAAAGGTGCAATTTGACGACCCTTTCCCATTCCGCCTTGTCGCCCGCAATACGCACACTGCCGGTGCCTCGCACTCCTATGGCTTTCAGGTTCTTGGATCCCATTACCCCGCCCACGCCGCCGGCTGAATGGGAATAGGAGTTCATCACCACGGACATGGGCACCAGGTTCTCGCCTGCCTGACCAATCGCCGCCACTGAGGCTTCGGGTCCCATCTCCCGGTTGATCTCGATGGTAGTCCGCCGGATTCCCTGGCCCCAGAGATGCCGGGCGTCCTTGATTTCCGCCTTGCCGTCAATCACCGAGAGCCATACCGGGTGGTCGGCCTTGCCTTCAATGATGACCGCGTCAAAACCGGCATACTTGAGCTCCGCGGCAAAGTAGCCGCCCATGTGTCCGCTTGCAACCAAATGCTTCGGCCAACAAGTCGGCCAGAGCGTCGTAATTGCGGTCCTTCCGTTACAGGGAGCCCCGGTGCCGGCCAACGGACCGACTCCGTAGATAATCTTGTTGGCCGCATCAAAAGCTCCGGTTCCGGAGGGAACTTCATCCCACATCACCTTGTATCCGATTCCCGTTCCGCCCAGGAAATCCTTGTATTTCTCGATGGTGTCCTCGTGTGAAACCCGGCCCGTCGACAAGTCTACCCGAAGAACCTTGCCGGCCCAGCCTCCATATCTTGACATGCTGCCGCCTTTCGATCGGTAATCAAATCCGCGTTAGTATTCCGCCAAAATGAACGGCGCCCTATTTCTTGTGGCACTCGTTGCAGGTCTCAAGCTTGGAAAGAGGAACAACGGCCGTCGGCACCGCACGCGGAGGAAACTCCCTCGTTACGTCATGCCGGGCTACGTAGCTCAGCGCCCCGGCAGGGCAGGCCTCGACACATTTGGGATTGCCGTCGCACAGGAAACACTTGACGGCCTTCTCTGAGTCCGCATCAAAGGACATCATTTCCCAAGGGCAGGCCCGCAGACACATCTTACATCCAATGCACCTATCGGGATCCACAACGCGGGCATTCGTCGGCGGTTTCAGAACAATCGCGTCGTTCGGGCAGGCGTTCGCGCAGGGAACGGGATGGGGACATTGCTTACAGAGATCCGGGACAATCAGCCCGTTTCCCCACGTGCCCAGGCCTCTTTGTCCCATACCGACGCCCTTGGGTCCGAAATTGAGGTTCCGGCCGACCTTGATCCGGGCAAGCGTGGGAGAAGCTTTCCCATCGTTGAATTCAGTGCAGGCCAGTTCACACCTCCGGCAGCCCACGCACTTCGTTGGGTCCGCCATGACGACGCCGTTGGCCGCATCCATTATGATGACGGGCGCGTCCTCACCCGCTCCCGCCTCCAGAGCAGAGAATCCGATAACCATGCCGCCGGTTACGAGGAGAAACTCACGTCGTGAAAAATGTTGGTTTATATCCATGAATTTCGGGCTATCGGCCGACATCTCATGCCCCTCACTCTTGGCGCTCATCTTTTTCCCTTGTTGACCTCGGCAATCTTGATCCGTCTCACCGTTTTTGAGTGCCGGAACACTACAACCATACCGGACGGTTAAGCTCAACGCGGCCTCCTTTTCCCGGCCGTTGGAACAAGGACAATGCCAGACCTACAGCGAAGTAAGCCCGCGTCCCTCGATAAGATTCCGGCCTATGGTATAGCAGTGTAGACCGGCAGGAACGAATTCCATAAGAATACCTTCAACAACCTTCCGTGCGCTTGCGCTGCGAGATGTGATAACCACCTTGTCCAGATTATTGGTATGACAGAACCGGATGACGCCCTTGAGCTCCAATGGGTGGTGAACAAACCTGTCGCTCCATTTGACTTCAACGGCCCAACATATGCGCTGCCTCTTATCGAAAGACACGATGTCGACTTCGCCGTTCTTCCATCTTGCGTAGTTCAGGGATTCGTCCGAATGAAACCACTGGGAGAGAATGCCTGTTTCCGCAAGCGGCCCCACAAATTCATCGTCTTGAGTAATTGGAGAGAACAATGCACTCCGCATCGAAGGATTGGTCAGGTAGATCTTGAAGAAGTTGGCTCGTCGAAACCTCTTGGCCGTCCGATCGACTCTGTGTAGGATCCTGACGAGAAAAGCCGCTTCAAGATATTCGATGTAGCGCCTAATTGTGTTCTTGGCGACCCCTGAATTTCGTGACAGTTCGTCAAGTGAAACCTCGTTGGCAGTGTTGAAGGCCAGTGTGGTGAACAGGTAGTTCAGTTCTTGAATATCCTGAATGCCATACAGACCGGGCAAGTCACGCAAGAGCACTTTGTCGATTATATCGGCCTTAACGAATCGTGCTGGGTCGGCCTGAATCGTCTCCGAAAAAATCACTTCCGGATAGCCGCCGAAATTGAGGTAATGTACGAAAGCATTGTTCAGTGCCGTAATATCGGGAGCCCCGAAGGACCGGTCGGAAGCGCCGGTTTCGACAAGGTCGTTCTTTCCAAGCAAATTGAGGTATTCATAAAAAGTCAGTGGAGGAAGCAGGAAATCCGTGAACCGGCCCGCCCCCGATTCCCTGCTTTTCAATCGTAAGGCTGCGGCCGCCGACCCTGAGGCGGTGACTTTGATATGCGGGTTCGTGTCGACGACCGACTTCAGATGAATCTCCCAGTCTTTCAAGTACTGGATTTCGTCAAAAAACACGAAGAGTTGTCTGCCCGTAAGTCCAACCCCTGCGGCCTGGGAGAAAAGCTCCAGGAAAGCCTCCAGGCTCAGCCCATTATAGATTGGATGATCGACCGAAATGTAGCATATTTGTCTTGGGTCGACTCCGTCGTCAATGAGGCGCTGTATGACATGGTGAATCAGGACCGTTTTCCCAACCCGTCTGGGGCCCATCAATAGGACTGCTCTCTTGACCGAGACCTCTTTTATCAAAGGAAGCAGAAGATCGAAATAGGAACGACGACCGAACCGATAATACAAGTCCGTGATCTGATGGGGAGCATTCCACCACACGTTCTCCGTTTGGATTCTCTTTATGACTTGGCTTTGTGGTATCGTCTCCATCCGGCCTCTCCAGAGGAATCGAGAATCGGCCGATATGGTACCAACCTCACAAGTAAAGTCAAGCCGTTGATCTTATCTGTAGAAACGGCCGTTTACCTCAATAAAACAGCGTGTTGGCCATGCACCGAAAATTCAGGCACAACGAAGGGACCCTCACGACTCGCCGCAATTGCAGCAATTTTCATTGAGAAGGCGTGAAAAGCTGAGATTGCCGCGCCCTCACTGCCTTCGGGCTCGCAATGACAATCGTGGAGGCGTATACTTGTTCCTTATGTGGGCCGGGCTTACTTGGGGAGCACGGCCGACGTCTCACCGCGAGCCGGGAAAGAATACCGGGAGAAGTTCAGAGGCCGTGATCCATTGCCCGTCTTTCGGGCAATAAGTACTGAGCGGATAAGGAGATGGTCATGGGAGTCAAGAAGATCTTGATGCTGGTTGGCGACTTTGTGGAAGATTACGAAGTCATGGTGCCGTTCCAAGCCTTGCAGATGGTCGGACACCGGGTCGACGCGGTGTGTCCGGACAAGAGCGCGGGCGACATTGTCCGGACTTCCGTGCACGATTTCGAAGGCGACCAGACGTACACGGAGAAGCGAGGGCACAACTTCACCCTTAACGCCACTTTTTCGGGAATCAAGCCCGAGGACTATGACGCGTTGGTGATCCCCGGGGGGCGGGCTCCCGAGTACATCCGTCTCGACCCGGGAGTTATCAGTGCCGTGCAACACTTTGCCGGCGCGAACAAACCCATTGCAGCCATCTGTCACGGAGCCCAGGTGCTCGTAGCGGCAGGCGTTCTTCAAGGAAAGGCATGCACCGCGTATCCCGCGTGCGCTCCGGACGTGAACGGAGCAGGCGGAGAATGGGTGGATGTAGGGATCGACAAGGCCCATGTGAATGGCAACCTGGTCACGGCCCAGGCATGGCCGGGCCACCCCGAGTGGTTGGCAAAGTTTCTGGAAGTGCTCGGAACGAAGATCGAACCATAGCCGTACGAAAGTGTCTCAAAACTGTCGGAGCGAAGTGAATCATGCCGTGATGGAGTGGATTCGAATGGAAATCCCCCCTGCCCCCCTTTGCCAAACCGCGGCCGTTGGCCGCAACCAAAATGGCAGGTGTCCCTCCTTTCGGTGTATGCTGTTGATGAACCCAAAGCAGCTTCATCGAGGGAGGAACACCATGAAGACATTCTTGCACAAATATGCAGCCGATGTCATCGGGGTACTCAATGGCTTCGACCGGTTGGTATTTCGAGGGACACTCAGACACATCGTTTACCCCGATGGGATGATGGCCTACCTGAGGGGGGCAAGAGTCTTGCTCAAAGACTTTGCCAAACATGTGCTCAAAGTCAGCGCCCGATTGAAAGAGGCTTCCATTACAGCAGCATCCAACAGTTGCAGGCCCTTCATATATCTTCCCTCGAGCCGCACCGATAAAGAACAGGTGGCTCTCCAAGTGGCAGACAAGGACGAGATAAAGCAAGGCCTCATCTGTGTGCTGGGTTGTGTGGAGATCTGCTTCTCTTTCGAGATCCATCGCAACCCTCAAACCAGGAAGCTTGAACTCGTCAGCAGGCAGCGAAAGTGCCTTCACCTTT
>JAZDHD010000200.1:0-3232 GCA_043806215.1 Pseudomonadota bacterium
TCGCCCCGATCATGGTAGTTTACCTGGTCGTTCAATGGGTGCTATCATCAGTACCATTGGAAGGCCATTGGAGGAACCATGCGGGCACCTACGAAATTCTCGGAGGACATCGTTCCGTTGAGTGATATGAAAGTCAACCCAAGCAGAATCGTGAACCAAGTTGACAAGAACCGCAGGCCGGTCCTCCTGACCAACCGAGGACGCGGCGTGGCGGTCGTTCAATCGCTCCGGGATTACGAGAATCAGACCGAAGAGCTGACCTTTCTGCGTGGCGTCGTCCAAGGGCTGATGGATATCGAGGAAGGGCGCGAAATGAGCCTGCAAGAGGTCAAGAAGCGGCTCGGACTGAGCTGAAGCCGAGCCCCCCGGGAGATGGAAGCCCACGTTTGCGCTGTCCGCTGTTCAGGATCTCGAGGCGGTTCGCGCTTGGTACGCTGATCGACAGGTCCCTGAAGCGGGAGAGCGTCTGGTGGAGGAAAATGTCTCGGCGGTGGAACGGCTCGCCGATTTCCCCCGAAGCGGCCGGATCGTTCCGGAGTTCGGCGTCGCCAATCTACGGGAGAATTCGGGGTAAACCATACTCAATTGCTTGACGCCCGCACCCGGCAAACCTGCCGTTTGGTCGCGTCTTGGACAGCCTGATTCATAGCATGAGGTATTCTGCCGGAACGCCTACACCTCTTGCGACGCCATTGCAGTACCGGCGACCTCTCGGGAACGACCGCTCTTCTCTAGCCCCAGTTTCCTAGTTACGCTGTGGAAAGTCTGATAAGTCTTCAGTATGAGTGGCTTTTTCGGGACGCCCGACTATGCCCGAACTAAATTTCAGAGGAAACCGCTCTGATAAAGCTTGACACTGCTATCCCTATCCCCTATATCCCTTTCAGGGATGTCTCTGCTCCTTTTCTTCGCGTTTTGGTCAAGGTGGCCTGATCGGGCGCGAAGTGTAATGTGGCTAACGCCAATCCACGAACACCTCGTCAAGATCATGCCTCGTGGCCTCTGGGGGGGCAAGGTAGCATACTTCTTGACGAACAACCAGCGGCGCAATAGCGCGCATAAATCGCGGAAATGAGACGAGTGGCGCGCTGATCGTCTTCGGAGGCTGACGCATGACCGGCACTTAGAGATCCTTGAGAACCCAGCGAAAGGCAAAATCCCCGTTTTAGGGTAAGAAGGGATTAGCTGTAACCTGCCGAGACCACGCCAGAAATAAGATCACCTTTTCATAACTAGGAAACTGGGGCTAGGATTGGAGGAGATTCCCGTACGCGGACTCCGCAAGGCAAAGCCGGGAGCGAGGTCCGGGAAGTAGAATTGAGTATGGTATACCCGGAATGCCCCAGTCTTACACCTCTACCTGAATCATCAACACTTTCCAAGGAGGCACTCCCCAGAGCCGTCTTGCCGAGATTCCCTTGAAAAATCAATACACATTGGTCACCGTCGGTACCGATGAGTTCTCACGGGGTAGCCGAAAGGGGTCCAACAAAAGCCAAAGGATGTCGGGTTCTTCTTTCCATTCACCTACCTCAGGAGAAATGTGACCATTCTCCACAGACCCCAAGATCCCTATTCATCAACTTCAGTCCAGCACCCTCGCAGAAATCACCCCCTATGACTTGCACCGTCGACAGACTGGCAGGCCGAACTCTTCTGTCCGATTACACACGTTGTCAGTGTTGAGGATTGCAGCTGGATATTAAACAGGTTACTGGGCTTGACGATCCTTCTACATTTTTGCTAATCCAGATCTTAGAAAACCACTCAGGAAATAGCCGAGATTCGGAAGGAGAAGTGAGGTGGAGCGAGACAAGCAGAAGCGATTAGATCTGAGGGAGTTAGTGCCCCCTGATTGGCCTTCCATTTCTCCAGATCGCAGCATATGGTTGACTCTATATCGCTCCCACGGGGTAGGTCTGGATCAATTTCAACAGGTGCTGGAGGTCATAGACCTGAACTCGATGGGGGTAAGGGTCGTTTGCGTTTTCGGGGAATTGGAATATCCCGACTTAAAGCAGGCCAGCTGTGAATTTGACTCCTACGGTGAGCCGCTACTTGACATTTCAAAAACGGATCTGAAATGCAAGTCTAGCGGCCTTCATTTGGCCTTCATGACTCCTTTTTCAGTCCCAACGACAGGCTTTCAAAAGAGACTGGAACAAGAACATGTAAGTGCAGCCGCGGCTCTCTTTGGGGCCTTGTGCGGTCGACTGATTGTCTTCTATCATCTTGGTGACATGCGGTTTTTCTCTGATTCTGGGGACCTAGTTTTGCATTCCGAGGGATTCGACCACCCCGGCTGGAACCAAGCGCCCGATCTCGGAAGAGATCGTTTCGATAGGATTCGCACCGCATCAGCCAACTTTGGATTACTGACCAATCCCGAAAGAAACAGAATTCATTTTTCTCTCCGTTGGTTCGGAATGGCACAAACGGCAACGGGTGTAGATTCTTTTGTAAAATACTGGATCTCTCTGGAAACGCTTGCCATGAAAGACACTACAAAGGTTCGCCCAATCAACGAGATCCTTGCCAAGTGCTATGACTTAACGGTCAAGGCGGCGACCAATCGCTTTCATGTGGGAAGACTTTACGGAGTGCGTGGAGACATCGTCCACAAAGGAGTGAGCAAGGGAATTGATCTGACATTGAAAAAGTATTTGGAAGCCATCTACCTGGACGTGCTCTTTCACAAACTGGGTCTTCCATGCGAGCACCGGGCAGGATCACTCCTGGAGTCTGTGGGATCTGATGTTTTCCGATCCGAGCGACGAAGTGATTCGCTTGGCATGTAACTTCTTCGGAGCCTTCTTCGCCTCGCGTGGTTTGCACGAGCAATATCCAGTGGGCTCATGTGCTGCGGCATAAATATGGTCGACCAATGTCCCCCATAATGGCTACCCCGCTGGCAGGATGAGTGAGGTGGACCCCTCTGTCAAGACAACTTTTGAACTTTTTTTGAGGTTGAAAAGTACACCTCGGCACTAGGTGAATGTTCTTGGTTTCCGGCTCTTGGATACGGGTACCCATGTACAGCTGGTACGGGGTCTGGTACCCGAGGGCCTGGTGAAGGCGTCTGTCATTGTAAAATCTGAAGTACGCCCCCAGGGATCCTGTAGCCTCTCTTACCGTTGCATAGTCTTTGAGATACACCTCCTCGTATTTCACTGAGCGCCAGAGACGCTCGACAAAGATGTTGTCGAAGGCTCGGCCTCGACCGTCCATACTT